>CAOKJJ010000075.1 GCA_948468465.1 uncultured Eubacterium sp.
GACTGGCATTCTGCTCTGTAAATCAGGGGCGCAGCCCAGCGTCGCTTTTAGCCACAGGCTGTAAGCCAGGGGCGGACTACGCGACGCGACCGGACGGGGCCACAGAGTTTATGCAGAATGCCTAGAGATTCTTAGCATTCTGGAGTAGGAGCCGCAAGCCAGGCCAATTTCCCCCTCACCCGGCGTCCGCATAGCCAATAAATACCCGCAACACAATATAAAAAGTGTTTTTTTGTTTCATTCAGTTTAGGGCTATCAATGAGTATCATCAATGAGGATTCAATAATATATATAAAGGAAATGGAGAGAACAATATGCAGACAGAAGACCGTCTGATTCGTACAGAGTATTCGGAAATCATGCAGAAATCTTATATTGATTATGCAATGAGTGTAATAGTTGCAAGGGCGCTGCCGGATGTGCGCGACGGTTTAAAGCCGGTGCAGCGCAGGACATTGTACGATATGTACGAGCTGGGCATCCGTTACGACAGGCCGTACCGCAAATGTGCGCGTATCGTGGGGGATACGATGGGTAAATATCATCCGCATGGCGACAGTTCTATTTATGAAGCGCTCGTGGTAATGGCGCAGGAATTTAAGCGGGGGCTGCCTCTGGTAGACGGACATGGCAATTTTGGATCTATCGAAGGCGACGGTGCGGCCGCGATGCGTTATACAGAAGCGCGGCTGGAAAAAATTACGCAGGAAGCTTATCTTGCCGACTTAGATAAAGATATCGTAGATTTTGTGCCGAATTTTGATGAGACGGAAAAAGAGCCGGAAGTGCTGCCGGTAAAGGTTCCGAATATTTTGATCAATGGCGCGGAAGGCATTGCGGTCGGCATGGCGACAAGCATTCCGCCGCATAATTTCGGTGAAGTGATCGACGGCGTGATTGCCTATATCAAGCACCCGGATATCAATACGGCGCAGATGATGGAATATGTCAAAGGGCCGGATTTTCCGACCGGAGGAATTGTGACAAATCAGGATGAGCTGTTAAATATTTATGCGACTGGCACCGGCAAGATTAAGATACGCGGCAAGGTTGATATTGAGACTGGAAAAAATGGAAAAGACCGTCTGATTATTTCGGAAATTCCTTATACGATGATCGGTGCGAATATCGGGAAATTTTTAAATGATGTATTCGCGCTGGTAGAGACAAAGAAAACGAGCGATATTGTAGATATTTCCAACCAGTCGTCCAAAGAAGGCATCCGCATTGTGCTGGAGCTGCGGCGCGGCGCGGACGTGGAAAATCTTTGCAATCTGTTATATAAAAAGACAAAGCTGGAAGATACGTTTGGCGTGAATATGCTTTCGGTAGCCAATGGAAAGCCGGAGACGATGGGGCTTGTTCCGATCATTCGTCATCATGTAGAGTTTCAGTATGAACTGGCAACGCGAAAATACAGCAATCTGCTGGCAAAGGAACAGGATAAAAAAGAAATACAGGAAGGCCTGATACGCGCTTGTGATGTGATCGATTTGATTATTGAGATTTTACGCGGCAGTAAAAACATCAAGGAAGCCAAAAACTGCCTGGTCAATGGCGACACCGGCAGTATCAAATTTCGCAGTGCACAGTCCAAAAAGCTTGCTGCAAAGCTGGACTTTACAGAACGGCAGGCAACGGCCATTCTGGAAATGCGCCTGTATCGTCTGATTGGCCTGGAAATTGAGGCTCTGTTAAAAGATCATGAGCAGACATTAAAAAAGATTGCGCAATACGAAGATATTTTATCAAATCCGGATTCGATGAAAAAAGTAATTATCAAAGAACTGCGGGCATTTAAAAAAGAATATGCCAGAGACAGACGCACGAAAATTGATAATGTGGCGGAAGCCGTTTACATCGAAAAAAAGATTGAGGAAAAAGACGTCGCTGTATTGATTGACCGTTTTGGCTATGCGCGAACGATGGACGTAGCCCTATATGAGCGCAATAAAGAAGCAGCCGACAGTGAAAGCAAGGAAGTATTTCTCTGCAAAAATACGGATAAGATCTGCATTTTTACAAATAAGGGACAGCTGCATATGCTGAAAGTATTAGACCTGCCATACGGTAAATTCCGTGATAAGGGCCAGCCGATCGATAATGTGAGCAATTACGACAGCAGTCAGGAAACTTGCGTTTATCTGGCGCCGCTTCGTAAGCTTATCGGGCAAAAACTATTATTTGGCACGGCGTCTGCCATGATGAAACAGGTGGATGGTTCGGAGTTTGATGTATCCAAGCGGACAACCGCGGCTACGAAGCTGGCAAATGATGACGAGGTTATTTTTATAAAAACGCTTTCCCGGCAGCAGGAACAGGAAACAGTGATCATGCAGTCGGAAAAAGGCATGTTTTTGCGCATTGAAGCATCATCTGTGCCGGAGAAGAAAAAAATGGCGATTGGCGTGCGCGGCATGCGCCTGGCAGAAAATGACAGGCTGACGCATATTTATCTGCTGGAGGCGGAAGCAGAGCTTACAGAAGCTGATTACGAACCGGCAAAAGTCGTATTAAATCGGCTGCATATCGGTTCCAGAGATACAAAAGGAGTAAAACGGTAATGGAGCAGGAAGTGCTGAAAATTAAATATCATTCGAAAGAAATTGAAAAACTGACATATATCGAAGGAAAAAGCGACTGGATTGACTTGCGCAGCGCTCAGAATATCACGCTGAAAAAGGGAGAATTCGCGTTAATAAGCCTTGGCATTTCGATACAGCTTCCAAAAGGCTATGAAGCTGTCATCGTGCCGAGAAGCTCTACGTATAAAAATTTTGGCATCATACAGACCAACCATATGGGGGTCATAGATGAAAGTTACTGCGGCGACCAGGATCTTTGGATGATGCCGGTGCTTGCGGTACGGGATACACAGATTCGGGTGAACGACCGGATTTGCCAGTTCCGTATACAAAAACACCAGCCGCAGATTCTGTTTGAAGAGGCAGACTGCCTGGAAAATCCGAATCGCGGAGGATTTGGCAGCACCGGCAGACAGTAATGAAAAAATCAGTTGCGAAATCCCTGAAAACGGTCTAATATTAAGATAAAAAGACAGAGAAGCAGAAATGGATAACGTTTAGCGACACAGCCTGTAATTGCAAACTACAATTAGAAAAAGAAAAGTTAGAGACATGAAAGGAAAAGAATGGCGGGAAAAGATATTACAGAAAAGGCATTGGAAGCCTATAATGATGTTTTCGCTGACATTGTAAATAACCTTGTCTTTCAGGGACGGGAACGGATGCTGGAAGATGAGCTGGAGCAGGGACGGGAGCGGTCTGTCTATCAGGGCAGAAAGGCGCTGCGGGAACAGGAACGGGACACCTCAAAATACTGGAGGAAGAATAATATCCGGATTGCATATGTAGGAATCGAAAATGAGACGGAAGCCGAGGATGACATGCCGCTGCGGGTGATAGGATATGATGGAGCTGCCTACAGGGATCAGATCACTTACAGAATGGACGAAGAAGGAAAGCGAAGAAAAGTAGTGGAACGCTGCCCGGTTGTGACGCTGGTATTATATTTTGGCTATAAAAAGCACTGGGACAAAGCCAGGACGCTTTATGAATCACTTGGCGAGAGTATGGACCCGGATCTGGAACCGTATATCAATGACTATAAAATCAACTTATTTGAGATCGCATGGCTGACAGACAGTCAGGTAGCAGGATTTCGAAGTGATTTTCGGATTGTGGCGGATTATTTTGTGCAGATGAGGAAAAAAGGAACTTATCAGGGATCCGTGTCAAGCATACGGCATATGCGGGAAGTGCTGCAGCTTTTGTCAGTACTGACAGATGATGCCCGTTTCTTAAAAACATTGGAAATTGGTAAGGAAGGGGAGGAGCCTAAAAATATGAGCGAAGTACTTGACAGAATAGAACAAAGAGGGATAGAGCAGGGTATAGAACAGGGTATAGAACGGGGTATAGAGCAAGGTATGGAACGGGGTATAGAGCAGGGCATGGAACAGGGCATGAAGACGATCAACATGCTGAATGCAAGGCTCTTAAAAGATGGCAGGATCAAGGATCTGGAACGGTCAGTTACTGACAGCGCATATCAGGAGCGGCTTTTAGCAGAGCTTTTTCCTGAATAAAATGTGTGTAAACCGATCAGGAAGGGGAGGAGCAGGGGCCTAAAAATATGAGCGAAGTACTTGACAGAATAGAACAAAGAGGGATAGAACAGGGTATAGAGCAGGGTATAGAGCAGGGCATGGAACAGGGCATGAAGACGATCAACATGCTGAATGCAAGGCTCTTAAAAGATGGCAGGATCAAGGATCTGGAACGGTCAGTTTCAGACAGCGCATATCAGGAGCGGCTTTTAGCAGAGCTTTTTCCTGAATAAAATGCATACCAGGCTTATCATTATCATTTGCCAGAATGTGTTTGAAAAAATTAGTTGCGAAATCCTGTAAAACAGTCTAATATGAAAGAGACGAAAAATAGGAGACTGGAAAAGAAGAACATGGATACTGATATCTGAAAGGAGATAACAATGGAACAACGAACAGTGAAATTTTATTCCAAAGAGAGCAATTTGCTTGCACTGCATGCAATACCGGGGCATTTTGCCACGAGCAATTCACATATTAATTTTTACATTGATGTAACCGGAATGCGGGCGCGTATTACCGAGGCGGAAGAGGCCGCTAAAATTATGGCGCATAAATTCGGCCATTTGAACTATGTAGATACGGTCGTTTGCATGGATGGCACAGAAGTCATCGGAGCGTTTCTTGCCAAAGAATTTGAAAAGGAACATATTTTATCCACAAACCAGCATAAGACGGTCTATGTTATTTCTCCTGAGCACAGCAGAGACAACCAGTTGATTTTCCGTGATAATACGAAGCATATGATTGCGGGGAAACATGTAATTTTGCTGCTGGCGACGACGACAACCGGAGAGACGATCCGAAGGAGCATGGAAGGCATTCAGTACTACGGCGGAGTGATTGAAGGGGTTGGCTCCATATTCAGTACGGTAGGAACCGTTAATAATATAAAAATACAATCGTTATTTGACGGCAATGATGTCATTGGATATCAGGCATTTCCAAAGGCGGACTGCCCGTTCTGTAAAAAAGGCACGAAAATCGAAGCGGTTGTCAACGGGTTTGGATATTCTAAATTATAAGCACAAACGGCGGCAGAAGCATAATGACAGAACTGGAAAGATATTATAATAAATTTTGCGAGGAAAAGCGGCTTGGCAGGAGACATGGACGGGTAGAATATTCAGTCACTATGAAATATATTCATGAATATCTGAAAGGCATGCATAAGCCGCGGATTATTGAGATCGGAGCAGGAACGGGACGCTACAGTGTGCGGCTTGCAGACGAAGGATATGATGTGACAGCGGTAGAATTGGTAAAATATAATCTTGGGATACTAAAATCCAAAAAAAGCAGTGTAAAGGCTTATCAAGGGAATGCACTGCATCTGTCCCGTTTTGCAGACGAGTCTTTTGACATGTCATTATTGTTTGGGCCGATGTATCATCTTTATACGATGGAAGATAAGGTAATGGCATTAAAGGAAGCTGCACGCGTGACGAAATCCGGCGGATATATTCTTGTAGCGTACTGTATGAATGAATATGGCGTTTTAATGTATGGCTTTCGGGACAGCCATGTGAAAGAATGCAGAAATGACGGACGGCTGACGGATGATTTTCATTGTGTGTCCGGGCCGGAACATTTGTATGATTATGTCCGCCTGGAGGATATTGACACGATCAATCAAATGGCCGGACTGAAACGGCTGAAAATTTTCGCCCCGGACGGGCCGGCCAATTATATGCGGCGTGAGTTAAATGCGATGGATGAGGAAACATTCGCATTATTCCTGCAATATCAGATGGCTGTATGCGAGCGGCCCGAGCTGATCGGAGCCAGTGCGCATACCGTTGATATTTTGCGTAAATAAAGCTTCGGGAAAATGAATGTTTATCCATTTTCCCGAAGCTTTTTGGATTCTTAGGAACTGTTTATGCTTACGGTATCGGCACAGCCGTTAGAATCTGTACGCTTCTAGGCTGTAAAAGGATGGCCTGATTTTGCACTTTTTCTGGTTCTGTCAGGATACTATGTGTTTTATAAGTATCTACAACAATTTCCCAGCGCATATTCACCGGCAGCTGCGGAAGCTGCTGCGTAACGCTTTCCCAGTATGCATTAATGGACAAAAAGACAATGTCGTCCTTATCTGTTTCATCATCTTTTCCGGCATACATCACACCGATAACATGGGAATCCCAGTGATAATCACTGTTCCATGCCTGCGCTTCATGCAGGCTGACGGATGGAAATCCAACGGAGCATGCAGTCATGTTTTTGCGGATGACAGCATGTTTTTTGCGGAAGTCAATCATAAAGCTGAAAAACTGAAACAGTTCTTTATTTTTTTCAGGCAGCGTCCAGTCCAGCCAGGAAATCATATTGTCCTGACAGTATGCGTTGTTGTTGCCATGCTGGCTGTTGCCAAACTCATCACCGGCAAGAAACATTGGTGTTCCGCGGCTGCACATTAAAACGGCACAGGCGTTTTTCACCATTCGTCTGCGCAGGGATAAGATTTCGGGATCCATCGTTTTTCCTTCTACGCCGCAGTTCCAGCTGTAGTTATCGTTGCTGCCGTCCGTATTGTTCCAGCCGTTTGCCTCATTGTGCTTTTGATTGTAGCTGTACAGATCATGCAGCGTAAATCCGTCGTGGCAGGTTAAAAAGTTGATGGAAGCGTCGGAACCGCGTGTTTCGGGGTCGTAAATATCGACAGAGCCGATAATCCGCATAGCCGCGCTGTGGGCTTTGGCCGGATCTCCTTTTAAAAAGCTGCGCACATCATCACGGTAGCGTCCGTTCCACTCCGCAAAGCGGTTCCAGGACGGAAAACTGCCCACCTGATACAGACCGCCGGCATCCCAGGCTTCTGCAATCAGCTTTGTATCGCCTAAGATCGGATCAAAGGCAAGGCTTTGCAGCAGCGGCGGCTTGCGCATCGGAGAACCGTCTTCATTGCGTCCGAGAATTGTAGCGAGATCGAAACGGAAACCATCAATCCGGTAGGTCATCACCCAGTAGCGCAGGCAGTCTAAAATCATGCGCTGCACGATCGGATGGTTGCAGTTTAACGTATTGCCGCATCCGCTGTAATTAAAATACTCTCCGTTCGGCTTGAGCATGTAATAAATATTATTGTCAAAGCCCTTAAATGAGAAGAAGTGGCCTTGTTCATTCCCTTCCGCCGTATGGTTGAATACAACGTCCAAAATAACTTCAATGCCGTTATCATGCAGGCTCTTAACAAGCTGTTTCAATTCGGTGCCTTCTCTGTTATATTCGATGCCGCCGCAGTAACTCGTATTTGGCGCAAAAAAGCTGACGGTATTATAACCCCAGTAGTCTACAAGATCATGTCCGTTGTACGTACGGAAGGAACCTGTTTCGTCAAATTCGAAAATCGGCATCAGCTCCACCGCATTGACTCCCAGTTTTTTCAGGTATGGAATTTTTTCCATCAAAGCGGCAAACGTTCCTGGCTTTGCATGGATGGAAGCATCTGCCATTGTAAATCCGCGTACATGCAGTTCGTAAATAATGAGATCTTCCATTGGAATATGCGGGAAGACAAAATTGCCCCAGTCGAAGTCGTCTTTTACGACACGCGCTTTATAAAAATCATTTTGTGTTTTTTGAATTCCCCATACACTTTGTCCGGTTACTGCCTTTGCATAAGGATCAAGCAGATTTTTATTCGGATTAAAAATCAGGCCGTTTTCCGGCTCGAATGGCCCGTCGATGCGATAGGCGTACTCAAATTCTTCGATATTCAGTTTGAACACAATCATGGAAAACACATTGCCGATACGGTAGTTATCCGGAAATTTTAAAATGGCATACGGTTCGTTTTCTTCTCTGTGGAAGAGCAAAAGCTCACAGGAAGTTGCATGATTGGAATGTACAGTAAAGTTTACACCGCCGGGAATAGCGGTTGCGCCGTTGATATCGTAAAAGCCCGGGCGTACTTCGTAGCCTTCAATCGTATCAAAAGGGACCAGATGGATTTTGTTTAATGGAATAGGAGTCATTCGGTTACCTCACTTTTATGAAAGATTTAGCCTTCGGCTGTTTCTATAAAAAGCTTAACACCGCGGGGCTTTTCTGTCAACAAAGTTTATGGATACAATTTATTTACAATTTCTAAGATACTGCATTTTCCAATGTTGCTTTTACATGGGTAAAGGGGTATTATTTAGAATGACAGCAGCATAGATGCAGCAATTTAAAGGAGGAAAATGTAGTGCAAAAAGACAGACAGGAGAGAAAAATTATGAAAATTGCTTTATTGCAGATGACCCCCTGTGGGACTTTAAAAGAAAATCTCCAAAAAGGGGTCGAATACTGCAAAAAAGCCAAAGAAAGAGGCGCTGATCTTGCATTGTTTGAACTTGACTTAAAACAGCTTCGCAGCTATCGGGGAAGAGAAGTCCACGCAAACGCATACCGTCATCCTAAAAAGTATGGACTTTTAACAGATACAAAAATCCGCGAACCATTTGTCAGAAATAATTATCGGGAGTAGGTATTTTTATAGAAATATGGGGATATTTGTGTTAAGATAAGTAAAATATAGATTGCAGATAGTTCATTTACAGCAATAGATCAGACGACTGTCATAAAAACGGGGAGGAATGATTATGAATATCACAATTACAGGCAATTTGGGCAGCGGCAAATCCAGTGTATGCAAAGAGTTGGAAAAGTCCGGTTTTACGATTATCTCAGCGGGAGATATTTTTCGCCAGATCGCGGCGGAAAAAAATATGACTGTGATTGAATTAAATGAAGCGGCAAAAAAAGACCGTACGATTGATGATATGCTTGATCAAAGAAGTACACAGCTTGGAAAAGAGATGGACCATACCGTATTTGATTCCAGGCTTGCCTGGCATTTTGTAGAAAACAGCTTTAAAGTATTTTTGCTCGTTGATACACAGGAAGCAGCCAGACGTGTATTTGCAGGAGCCAGCCGCAGCGCGGAAAACTATCGGAATGCGGATGAGGCACGGGCCGGGCTGGAAGAGCGGGCGCGGCTGGAGCAGGAACGTTTTCGGCATTTGTATGGAATAGATTATTATGACGCAGGTAATTATGATTTGGTAATTGAGAGCACTTGCGCGACACCGCAGCAGATTGCGCAGGAAATACAAAGAAATTTTAACCTGTACCAGAATCAGCCGTTTTCCACAAAAGTGGAGCTGAATCTGGCATGCCTGCATGTATCCGGCTTCGATGAAAAGATAAAGGAACAAGCGCTTGCGGCGGGTAAAGTTTTTGCATGTGCCGCACAGGTTCAGTCGGTACAGGAGGAAAGCATCGTACAGCAGATGGAGAAAGCAGATGTTTCGCATTTGAAACAGGCCGGCTATATGGTGGATTTTTCGAAATTATTTTTGGAACAGTAAGCAAAAGATTTTGGCTGTGTGATTAAACAGGAAAAAAGCGGTTATCATAAAAATAGAAATATTTTATGATGAGAGGTATAAAAAAATGCGAGCTTTTTTCCGTAAATATCAGATGGTTTTAGAGACAGCTTTTTTAGTGATGTTGCTGGCAGGCGGATGCCTTTGGAAATATCAGGAGTTTCAGATGCAAAGGACGCAGCAGGAGATAGCGGAAAAGATTTTACGGTTTCATGTGCGTGCGAACAGTGACAGCCGTGAAGATCAGGCGTTAAAGCTGAAAGTGCGGGATGCGGTGGGCGCTTTTATGGAGCAAAAACTGGCTCATGCAGCAGACCGTGAGGAATGCATGCGCATGGTACAGCAGCATCTGCCGCAGATTGTATCTACGGCAGAGCAGACCATCCGGCAGGAGGGGTATGTGTATCCGGTGTCTGCACAAATCGGAACAGTGGATTTTCCGCAGAAAACATACGGTAATTATACGTTTCCGGCAGGAGATTATGAAGCGCTCAATCTCGTAATTGGAAGTGGAAAAGGCCAGAACTGGTGGTGCGTGATGTATCCGAATATGTGCTTTCATGGAGCTGTTTATGAAGTCGTGGATGAGGATGCTCGCAAGTCGCTGAAAAGGGTGTTGTCAGAAGACGAGTACGATGCGGTGCTAAAGAGCGGGAAATACCGGGTGCGGTTTAAATACCTGGATTTTTTAAACGATTGGTTAAACAGAAAATAAAAATGGATCAGGGAAGGAAATAAAAATGTGGAAATACATAAGTCAACGGCTGTTCTGATTGTCATCATTGGAAATCCGGGTTATGAAAGCTGCAAAACAGTTTTGGATGCAGTCAAAGAGGCGGTTATGCGGCTGGTTCCGTCCTGCAGGCTGTACCATACATTTGCAGTCAGAGGGATTCGGCAGAAAACGAACGGTCAGAAAACAAATGATGTAAAAGAAGTATTGGATCAGATTTTAAAAGACGGTGTTTTATCACTGCTCGTCCAGCCTGTGTATTTGATGCATGGACTGGAATATGGTAATATAAAAAAAGAACTGCGGCAATATGAACACGCATTTCAACGAATGGTGCTTGGAGAGCCTCTGCTTGCAGCGGAGGCTGATTTTGACGCTGTAGGAAAAGCTTTGGCGGAGCGGACGGCAGGCTATGATGATCAGGCGACCGCGGTTTGTTTTGTCGGACATGGGAATGAGTCAGATGGCTCCAATGTTTATGCAAAAATGCAGCAAAAGCTTGCAGCAGCAGGATGCAAAAATTATTATATTGGCACGATAAAAGGAGAACCGTCGCTGCAGACAATGATAAAAGCGTTGCATCAGGCAGGCAGCTATCAGAGGGTGGTGCTCTATCCGTTTATGACAGCCGTAGGCAGCCATGTGTATCGGGATATGGCGGGAGTACAAAGCGGATCCTGGAAGTCTGTTTTGGAACAGGAAGGCTATGAAGTGGTCTGTGTGTTGGAGGGAATGGGGCAGATTCCCAAGGTGCAGTGTGTTTTTGCGGAGCATGTAAAGGCAGGGCTGGCAGTTCTGATGACTGCGGACGGAGGTGCCGGACAGTTCCTGGACGGTCCGGCTGAGGCCGCGAAAACCAACGAAGAAGTTTTAGAGAAGGAAAAGAAAAACTTATGATGAAGAACAGTCTGTATCAGGCATTGCAGATTCGGTACGTAAAACTGCATTTTAAATTGATGTTTCAGGATGATGAAAGGCTGCCTGTAAATAAGGTATCAGCCCTGCGCGGGGGCATGGGTGAAATGCTTTTGCGCGCAAACTGTATCCGGGACCGTCAGTGCGGTGTCTGCGATTTTGAAGAGGAATGCATTGTCCGCAGGACGATGTATTCAAAATTTAAACAAAGGCCGGAATACGTCAAAGAAGGCGGAGAAAGCATTGGATATGTATTGGAGTGCGAAAATTATCATACATATTTTAGGAAGGGAGATCTGCTGGAATTCCAGCTTCTTTTATTTGGCAATACGATTGTCTATCTGAATCTTTTCCTGCAGGCATTTTATGCACTTGGCCAGCAGGGAATCGGGGCTGAACAAGCGAAATTCCAGGTTGTATCTGTTACAAATACGAAGAAAAAGGAACTGTTAAGCGGCGGCTGCATTTATATGGGAAATTATACGGTGCAGCACGTCAGTGATTATGTAGACTTTCGTCTGAAACAGTTCGGTAAGAAGAAGGCGGAAGGGAGAATGATATTCAAAACTCCGCTGACATTAAAATACAGGGGAGAATTTCTGCAGGAATTTGAAATGCATGCGCTGTTGGAGTCAGTGAAAAGGCGCATCTATATGATGGCATGTTATGAAGGCATACAGACGGATTTTTTTGAGGAACCTTCCGGCGAGGTTCCGGAGATACTTTGCCAGGAGCACCGGTTTGTAAAAGTCAAAAGATATTCATCGCGCCACGAAAATTTTATGCTTTTGAAAGGGATTGAAGGAAGCATACAGACGAATGGATTTCCGGAGGATATCCTTTTTCTTTTATTGGCTGGTGAATTGATCCACATCGGTAAAAATACAAGTTTTGGATTTGGCAGATACCAGATCAGGTAGGTGAACTGAACTGTTACCGTTATACAGTACAGCATTGTGAAAATAACGGTAGGTAACCTTGCAGATGAAATAAATCTCCCCCCTGTAACAGGCAGAAGATGAAATCTGTTATTCTTTTATTGTCGTAAATCCGTTAATTAGATAACGTTGATCGTAAATACAAGAAAACAGAAAGGAGTACATATGGAAAAAAATATCATATTGGCGCAAATCGGGAAATCATCAAAGTACAGTGAGGTAAAGTATAAAAAATTTAATCAAAACAATGCGTCTGATCCTTCTGCATATGATCCTACAGAAGCGGATACCTTGGAAAATGAAAATATTGATTGTACAAAAAGCTGTTATAGCTTTGAGGTGATCTTAAAGGAAATGGAGAAGAAAATGTCCGGGAAGGCGGATTTTCTGATTCTGGTAGGCACACAGGAGTCTTCGTGGGCAAGGCTGTGTGAAGTTTTTGGAGATAAGTATAAAAAGGAATACAGCCAGTTAAAGTCCGTCATGCAGGAAGAAACAGACGGATGCGGCGGAATCAGCAACATACTTGAAATTCAGAAGGAAGCAGAGAAATTCCTGACAGAATGCCTGAATGGAACATGCGTCAGAATACTGATTCAGAAGAATGGAATCACCCGTATGGAATCAAAAGAAAATTTTAACCTTTTGACTGGCTTGCTGTCAGAAGTATTGGATAACAAAAAGCAAGATAACGGTCAAACGAAAATAAACCTGCATCTTGACATATCGAACGGGTTTCGTTCCTTTCCGATTTATGTTTTTTTAGCGTCGAATTATATGAAACAAATGCGGCCGAAAGAGGAATCCATACGCATCTTTCTGTATTATGGAATGTTTGAAAAAAATTAGAACTGAAACAAGGAAAATTTGTCTCTTCCTACAAAGGAGATTATGTCCCGTATGTTGACATGAGCGATGCTTCCGACATGATGCAGTGGACGGATGCAGTCATTGAATTTTATAATAACGGTTCTGTCATACAGATGCTGAAAATACTGGATACCGATACCTATCGCGGATGGGCGGATACGCCGATTGGTGACGGGCAGAATACGATTTCTTCTGTTTTTCAGAAATTTAATTACGCAATGAACAGCAATCATCTAAAGCTGTTGGAAGAAACGACTGGTTTGCTGGCCCGGTTAGACGAATATTTAGACGACAGCCTTCCGGATTACGCCAAAAACCTGCTGAGCCATATTTCCAAAGACTTTAAGGAACGGTTTGAGAACGACGGGGAAAACGGTTCCGCGGCAAATCATTCAAAGTACGGCACGCTTTCTGTGCGGATCGCGGAATGGTATCTGGACCAGCAGCGCATAGGGGATGCGGTAATTGCATTGCAGGAAGGCATGATTACCTATGTTATGGAAAAATTTTCAACCAAGTGCGAAACGCTGATCAATAAAAAACGCGAGGGTGAAATGAGTGAAATCAGCCGCGGCGCCCTTCCGGGAGATCGGGCATTGTTTGATTTTGAATACAGGGAGATGATTCGGAAACATGTATTTGACACCAGGGATATAGAAGAAAAAGAATGGCTGCGGGAGTACAAGTATCTTTGTGAAAATTTGCGTGACCCGGCCATGCGCATGCAGTACAACGTCAATGACCAATTCATGGCGGAAAAGGACATCGGACGCGCTGCAGAACATGCCGCGGAAGCTGTCAGGGAACTGGCTGGTAATATACGGAGCGGAAAGCTGGATGGCTGTATCGAAAAATGCTTGGATGATCTTTTGCATAGTCAGGAACATGATTTTTTTATCAGTTACCGCAGGACCTCCCTGGACACTGAGGATGGCGTAAAAGCAGCACAGGGAATTGCTGATTTTTTGTCAGAACATAATTATGATGTATTTATGGATAAGTCAGGGCTGGCAGGAACCGCAGGGGAATTTCCGCCGAAAATCAGAGATGCTGTTAGAAACAGCCATTATGTAATACTGCTTCTTGGAAAGACTTCTTTTGAACGGGAATATTCCGAAAAAGATTATTATTATATGGAAATTCAGACGGCAACGGAAAAGCATTATAAAAAAGAAATTTTTGTAGTCCAGCTGGAAGGTTTTGAACGTCCGCGCAGTCTGGAGCATTTTCCAGATACACTCAAAGAAGAAATCAGAAAAATTGTGGATGAATACCAGCATGTTGGAGATGGCAGAAAATGGGGTTATTCTGAGCAGGAACAAAAGGAAATGCGTCAGGAACTGCTGAAAGCCATTCAAAAAAACAGGGACGATAAACAGAAGAATCGTGTAAAAAAATGAATCGGGAGGACTGTGTATGTTAGTAAACCTGACAAATCATCCGAGCAGCGGATGGAGCAGCAGACAAATGGATGCTGCATGCGGCACATGGAAAAGCGTTGTGGATTATCCGTTTCCAGAGGTTTTGCCTAAAGCAGACGAAAAAGAGATCATCCGGGAAGCCTGCGCGATTGCAGATGACGTGCAGGCACTCCATCCGGATGCGGTACTCTGCCAGGGTGAAATGTCCATGGCTTTTACATTGGTTCAGCTGTTTCAGGAGAAAGGGATTCCCGTTTATGCTGCTACATCAGGAAGAATATCAGAAGAATCAGTCAATGCGGATGGAAGCGTGGAGAAAAAATCTGTGTTTCAGTTTATCAGATTCCGCCGCTATCCGCAGCTAAGGAACTGGAAGGAGGATGCTGTATATGGCAAAAAGACATCTGACGATGCTGGAAGTATCACAGAAGCAGGCATATATTTTTTCGAGCAATAAGCTCAAAGATAATATTGCAAACTCTTCCGTAATCGCATGGATTATGGATCCTGCATATTTCCAAAAGATCGAAGGAGTGAAGGTAAAATTTTCAATAAAGGATCATTTAGTCTATACCGGGGGCGGGCATACCGTCCTGGAATTTCCGGATAAAAATGACGCAATGGAGTTCGTAAAGGCGGTGACGATGCAGATCCGCAAGGATTATGACGGAATTGAAGTATTTGCCTGTATCATGGAATACCAGGAGGACAAGACCGCGGGAGAAAACTTAAAGGAACTGACCAAAAAGCTGGAAAGAAAGAAATCCATCCGGGAGGCCGCATTCCACCAGGGAAGCTTTGGCGTGGAGAAGATAAGCCCGCTTACGTTAAGCCCTGTACGCGTCGATCCTCCGGTTCCGCCTATACCGGATACGGTAGAGGAGACAGAAAGGATGCTGGCGCCGGAAAAATATGAATGCGTCAGCCATTTTGAAGATCTCGGCGGCGATAAAAACAAATCTAACTTTATTGCGGTAGTACATATTGACGGAAATGCGATGGGAAAACGCCTGGAAGAATTGTATCAGGCGCATAAGGATGCCGGATGGGAAGAATATAAGAAGCTCATGCAGGACTTTAGCAGTGAGATTGACAGAGATTTTAAGTCTGCCTATAAAGACATGGTAGGAATGGTAGAAACCAATCTTTCCAATGGAAAACTGCAGGAATTAAAACTGAGTGGAAAAGCGTTTCCTGTAAGAAGAATCATTACAGAAGGTGACGACATCTGCTTTGTATCTGAAGGAAGAATCGGGCTGGAGTGTGCGGTTTTATTTTTAAAAGCATTGGAAAAAAGGGAAAATAAAATAGACCATAAAGGTTATGCGGCCTGTGCGGGTGTTGCGATTGTTCATCAGAAATATCCGTTTTACCGGGCATATGAACTGGCGGAAGCCTTATGCAGCAGCGCAAAGAAATTCGGCGCAGCTTTGGATCCGGAGAAAGGCAGGGATATCTGTGCGGTTGACTGGCATATTGAATATGGAGAAATGGGAAGCTCTTTAAAGGAAATGCGTGCAAGGTATACGACAGCGGATGGAAAACGGCTGGAAATGCGCCCGTATATTGTATCTGCGTCAGAAGCTGTCCGCAAAAAAGAGCCGCTGCGCTGGTATGGAAACTTTAAACAACTGATTACGAAACTGGTGTCTGAGGACATTGCTTATGCCAGAAATAAAATCAAAGGGCTGCGTACAGCCTTAAAGCAGGGAGAAGTGTCGGCAAGGAATTTCCTGAACTTTTATGGCATTGAAGATATCCTGCTGGATAGCTATTACGATATTTTCAAAGAGATGGATCATAGCAGGATCGGGACAGGATTTCAAATGGAAAGACCTGTTTTTGTAAATACATCGGATGGTCTGCAGCGCTCTTTTTTATTTGACGCAGTAGAGATGATGGATACTTATATCGGTCTGGAGGTAGAATGTGATGGTATTACAGATAAAAATGAAGCTGCTGTCTGATGCAGTATTTGGCAATGGAGTCAGTATTCCAGGCGGAGAAGATATTTCTGTTTTATGCGATCCGTACGGATTTCCTTTGTACAGGGGAGGCACATTTAAGGGTATTTTCCGAGAAGAACTGACCCGCTATCTGGAATGGAGCCTGGACTCTGAAAAACAGGCAGAGGAAACAATCATCAGGATGCTTGGCAAAAGCGGAAGTATGAGCAACGATGATGCCTGCAGGACGGTATTTTCAGATTTTACACTGTCAGAAGCGGTAAGGGCAGCGATATTGGAAGAAACAGGCATAGGGCGGCCGGAGCTTGTGACCGGTGCGCTGAGTCATCTGCGGACATTTACAAAACTGAACGAAGAAGGAATGGCGGAAGAGGGAAGCCTTCGGAGCTGCCGCTGCGTCAACCGGAATCTGGTTTTTTATTCCCAGTCATACTGCTCTGATGAAGACGCTGCGTTAGTCAAAGACGTATTACAGCTTATCAAGTGGGTTGGGAGCATGAGAAACCGCGGCTTTGGAAAAGTACAGCTGTCTGTATCAGAATAGGAGGCACGAAGGATGGCACAATATTTAAAATATATGATGAAAAATATAGAATCGCTGCGTATAGCGGATGACAGCAGCAGCCAGTTCGGGCAGACAGCAGCGTTAAGCTACATACCAGGCTCCGCGGTGCGCGGAATGATCATAAACGCACTGGCTGCGAAAGAGGATTTTGCGTCTGTGAAGCGGGCTTTGTTTTCAAACGAAATCCGTTTTTTAAACGCTTATCCGGTGGTCGGAGAAAGGGAGCTGATGCCTTCCCCGAAAGGATTTTATGAAGATAAGACAGAGGACAAGAGAAAAGAAATACACAATATCGTCCTTGACGGCAGCTTTCAGGAAGGATGGAAGCGCGCTTCCATGGGTGATTACTGTTATATCAGCGATGGCTGCATCTTTCATCACCAGCCGGCCTGCGGGGCTGATATGAAACTTAAAATGAATCTGGAAGAGAATGAAAAACGAAATGTGTTCCGGAATGAATATCTGATGCCGGGACAGAGATTTGCCGGGTATATTGTTATGGAAACGGCAGATGCCGAAGCTGATTTTGATCTTGAGAAGCTTGCCAGGCGTATCCGAGAAGTTTTTGACGGACTTGTAAGGATTGGAAACGGACGTCTGTCCGGTATGGGAAGGTGTCTGGCGGAAAGCTGCACATTCTGCGGCGGGCTTCCTTTTTCAGAATATATGGCACAGGGCAGCCTTGACGGGGAGTGCTATATGATGCTGCTGTCAGATACGGTTATGCGCAAGGATAACGGGGAACTATGCGGCATTCATAAGGCAGAGCTGGAAGCACAGATGGGAGTTACGAATCTGGAATATGAGTTATGCGCTGCTTCTACCGTTCATATAAAAGGATTTAACCGGAAATGGGGAGGAAAAATACCTTCTGCTGTTATGTACGCGAAAGGCAGCGTATTTCACCTTACTTATCAGGGAAGCTTTCAGAAAGAAAACGCACTGCGTCTGATGGACAGGGGAATCGGAATCCGCAGAAATGAAGGCTTTGGGCGGGTGATATTCCTGGACGGTTATGAAAACATAAAATATAAGCAGGAAATAGAGACTGCTGAAAGCCCGTGTTACGGTACCGTTCGGAAGCAGGAAGACCGGGAGGTGTTAAAGACGGCTGCGTACGGATATTATAAAATGCAGATTGAAAGGGCACAGGATTGTTTCATAACGCAGTATCCATTGCATAAAGGCAGCATTGCTGACAGCCAGCTTGGCCAGCTGGAGTCCATTGCCGTATCCTGCCAGTATGACCCGGAGCGTGGAATAGAGACGATCCGCAAATATCTGTCCCATGCGGCGCAAAAGGGTGAAAATAATAATCAGCAGAAGGAAAAGAATACGATCCACGGGTTGGCAGGGGATGTGCTGCCGCTGTTAGACAAAGACCTGGAAGAAGTACTGGATATTCCGACAAAGCATAAGGATACTGTTATGGGATTCAAAAAAACAGAGCTGATTACCAGGGAAGAAGAGAAAAAATTAAAATTAAAGCTGTTAATAAAACTGATCCGCTATGATAATAAAAGGGACAGGGAGGTACTGTAAATGGCAGATATATTCCGTTATGATAAAATTGTAAAATACAAAGTAACTGCTGAATGTACGCAGCCTCTGCACATTGGAAGCGCGGCAGGAGATGCCGGCCAGGTGCTGGTACATCCACTGGACGATATCCCGTTTATGCAGGCGGCAGGCATTGCGGGCGTGTTTCGGGAATATTATGCACGTTTGCATACAAAAGAAGAGGCAGAGAAGCTTTTTGGCTCGCACCTGGCAGAGGAAGCATGCAGGGAAAGCAGAATCCGATTTACAGACGGCGTATTCTGCGCAGACACTGAAAATCTGTATATAGAACTGCGTCCGCGGGTAAAGATTGACCCTAAAACAGCTGCCTGCGGAAGCAGTACGATACAGGGCTCCAATATCATTGCCGGGACAAAATTCAGCATGGAGTATATAGCTGCGGGTACCAGGATGGATTTTTCCATATATCTGTACGATGCGGATAAGAAGAAAAATCTGGAGGAAGTATTAAACGCTGTCCAGCAGCAGCAAATCCAGTTCGGCGGACAAAAGAGCAACGGATGCGGATATCTGCGCATGATACAGCTGCTTCGCAGGGAATTTGATATGAAAAACGCGCAGGACCGGAAGTTATGGATGCGCGAAGAGGAATTGGAAGACCGGTTCTATGAAAATATTCTGGACAAGCTTCCGCAGCCGGCACAAACCTCCTGCGCCTATGAAATTACAGCCTATGGAAGCACGGAGGGAGATTTGCTCGTAAAATCCATTGCCGTTTCGGACTATGGGGAAGGAGCGCCGGACAGCATGAACATGCAGAATGCGAAAAAAGAATATATCATTCCGGGAAGCTCTTTCAAAGGCGTTATACGCAGCCAGATGCAGCAGATTGCGGACTATCTGGGTGTTCCGGATATTATTGAGAGAACATATGGGATTACAGACAGCAGGGAACAGAAAGGCTACAACGGGAACATTCGTTTTTATGATACCTGTGTCGGAAACAGGGAAGACAATGATAAGAACCACGTCAGCCACCGCATACATATAGACAAGTTCACGGGCGGCGTTATGCACGGCGGATTATTTACGGAAAAAAGCGTCTTTGGCGATGTAAAATTCAAAATCTGCATAATAGATAAAAATGAACCGGACAGAACCGCAGGACTCTTGCTTTTGGCGCTGCGCGATCTGGCGTCTGGTCTGACAGGCGTTGGAGGCGGGCAGAATGTAGGGCGCGGATTCATCCGCATGGATAAAATAATCATAAAGCAGAAGGACGGTGCACAAGCGGAAATAAAATTTGCGGAACATCAGATTCACGATGAAGCAGGGATGATTCAGACATGCTTACGGGCAGTTAAGGGGGAATAGACTATGGGATATCATACGCAATCGGTTACCTTACAGGAAGCATGGGCATCCATGCACGATTATACGTATGCGTTATTATACAAATTCAGTGAAATCGTACTGCGCGAAACAGCAAAACTTACGGATCAGGATCTGGACGAATGCATGGAAGCACGGTTTTTTTCAGACAGCATGGAACTGCATATATTTGAAAATGAGAATGGGATGTGTGCGGTCCGTGTCACCGATACAGATGAAAATGATGTCCTGATCAAAAAATATGAACTGGACAGCCGCTTTCCGGGAAAGGAACGAAGCTGCTTGTTGTACAGGAATATATAGAATACGACGCGGATGGGCAGGCTTTTGTCGGCCTGACCCGCCTGAAAGGAGTCTGCAATGGCTGAAGCTACAAAAATGGAGATGGGAAACAGCATCCAAGAAGATCATCCGGAGAAAAATGATAAAAAGAAAACTTCCTATCAGGACCAGAACACGGACAAGGCAGGCCGGCCTGCAAACTATGTGGGAGCCCCTTATAATTTCGTGCCGTTTACACCAAACGTTTACCAATATCCAATGGAAAAGCAAGTATGGCATGATGATGTATCAAACGAATTGTTTACCGGAGAAATACAATATACGGTCACAGCCCATACGCCGGTGATCATAGACAACGGGGAGGGAAGGTTTTATAAAACGTCCTACGGGGAATATGCAATCCCTGGAAGCTCTGTCCGCGGGCTGATCCGCAGCAATGTGCAGATACTCGGGCTGTCTTCGGTGGATGATGACATAGATGATTATTCCCTGATGTACCGCAATATT
Source organism: uncultured Eubacterium sp. (assembly GCA_948468465.1). Next base: position 20,616 of record CAOKJJ010000075.1, read on the forward strand.
AGGTCAGAGAAAGAATATCAGAAGATTTTAGGAGCGGTACAGATTCCGGTTGATCCAAAGCATAAGATTGGGGTTCTTAAAAATGTGAAAGCAGGATATCTGAAAAAAGAAGGGAATAAATATGTGATTTATCAGACAAAGATAAATAAGATTGATAAAAAATATGGGAATATGAATTATTATGCCCTCAGTGAACGCCGGATTGTGCATGAGTACCTGGAATCTCAAAAAGGACACGGAACGTTCTCCTATGAATTTTTTCTGAAAAATGGGAAAAGCATCCTGCAGCACACATTCAAAAAAGACTTTGTTAAAGTTGTTAAAAAAGGAAAAGATCATTATATCGGGGATAAAAACAAAGACTACCGTCCGTATTTTGATGAAATTTCTTATGATATCGCAGGTACAAAACAGGTGACCGCGGTAGGAGCACCGGGAAAGTATCCGAAATCCGGCTACGTAATCAGCACCGGATCTATGAATGAAAAAAAGGCTGTCTATATTATTCCGGAAATAGATGAAAGCAAAGAAACGATAGAGATCTCACCGAAAGACATCGAATATTTTAAAATAGATCTGAAAAAAAGGGAGAATACATTGAAGCGTTTCAAAGGAAAAGAATTTTTCAATCTTCCTGAAAAAGACGGTAAGAGAAAGCCTGTATTTTATTTTGAGCAGAATGGCAGATTATATTTTGGATTTACTCCGCATCTGCGATTGTTTTACCAGCATACAATCAAAGAAGGACTGCCGGATACGCATAAGTATAGTTCGGTGGATTATGGCAAAGCGATTTTTGGCTACAGCAGCCAAAAGGAAAGTTACAAATCAAAAGTATATTTTTCCGACGCCATCATCCTGCCGGAAACAAATACAGCGGAGCTTTCAAAAAAAGAGATGATACCTTCAGAGCCAAAGCCTACCAGTTATCTGGATTATCTGGTGCAGCCGGAGCATGGGGATCCTGTGACTTATAACAATCCCTGCATGCAGCTGCGCGGCATCAAACAGTACTGGCTCCATGAAAAGGCAGAACCTACAGAGGCAGGCCCGGACAAGGAAAAAGTAAAAATTTCTTTTTATCCGCTGAAAGCCGGAACATCTTTTCGGGGAAAAATACGCTTTAAAAATATGACGCAGGATGAACTGGGGCTTTTGCTCTGGAGCATACGTCTGGACTTGGAACGTTCCATGATGAATATCGGAAAAGCAAAACCGTATGGGTATGGACGCATTGCAGTCAGTCTGGAGAGCGTAAAAAAGCTGGATAAGCAGAAGGCATACTCTTTGGAACAGCTGGAATTAAATCCGTATGAAGAGCTGGATGAAAACGACATTGCTTCTCTTATACAGGCATATAAGGCTCACATAAACCAATATCTGGAAAAACATAAAATGAAAAAGATTGAAGAGCTTGCTTTCATCCGTGATTTTTTCAGCATGAAAAATAATCTTAAATTCCCGGGTATATGTTGTCACTACGCCCGATAATCGTCGTGCTTT
>CAOKJJ010000076.1 GCA_948468465.1 uncultured Eubacterium sp.
TTTTTCAAAAAATATGCCATGAATTCCAAATTCCACGATAGAATACATATTCATCAAGCAATATCAAAAATCTTCTGGCCTATGAAGTGTTTTTATAATATTCAGGAAATCATATCCATTCTAAACAAATACATCTTCCATAACTTTTTGTACAGAATTGTTATATCATATAAATTCTAATAGTGCATTAAAACTTTTAAAATAATGCTCAATAGAATTCTATTCGCTTTTTTGTAAATTTGCAACTATTATTGAAAAGTTTGTTTATCTTGCATAAAATACATCAGATTTTCATTTCCATAATAATCAAATCCGCCAAAAAAATTGGTATTTTTTTGAAAAAGCTACAAGATATCTGTGTTTTGCAGGGACTTCCAACTAAGATTTTTTCCAGGAACTGGATCAAACGCTTCCATCCATTGATTTCAGCGGTATTACGGATGGGAACTACAAGCAGAATGCATAACAATTCTGTACAAAATGTTATGCATTCTGCTTGTAGTTTATAAAAGGTCTGTGAAGCTTTATATCTGCTGCAAATGAAACGTAACCGTTCTATGGGTAATCCGGACTGTTACGGTCAAAAGGAGGTTCGGGTATGCAGGAGTTGGATTATGTGAAAGTAGGAGAAAGGATTCGCCAGGTCCGCAAAGTAAAAGGCTGGTCGCAGGAAAAGCTGGCAAAGAAATGCGGCATCAGCTTAAATTTCATGGGAAAGATTGAGCGCGGCAAGCGAAAAATGAGCATGGATACGTTTGCCAGCCTGTGCCGGCAGCTGGAAGTGGATGCGGACGCGCTGCTCTGGGGAGCGGTGCAGCCTTCGGATACGGTCATCAAAAATATGTGGAGGCATCCGGCCAAAGAGGATTCTGACAGTTATTCCATGTATATCCGGATCATGAAGTCTGTGGCGGATATTATGAATGAAGCATGAAGGTCAGTATTATAACGGTTGCGTACAACAGCGGCAGCTGCATGGCGCGTACGATCGAGTCGGTGCTGGCTCAGACAGCCGGCGGGATAGAATACATGATTATAGATGGTGCAAGTAAAGACCGTACGGTGGAAGTGGCAGAGAGCTATCGCGCTGCGATGGAAAAAAGACAGATCGAATACCATATTTTCAGCGAACCGGACAACGGGATTTATGATGCGATGAACAAGGGCATACGGCTGGCGACCGGTGATGTCATTGGATTTTTAAACAGCGGCGACTGGTATGAGGCGGACATGGTGAAGACGGTGCAGCGCACGTTTGCAAAAACCGGATGTGAGATTATGTTTGCGAATATCAGGCTGCATGGCAAAAACGGAAGGAAACGGATCAAACGGGCAAGGCTGCGTACCTATCAGACTTCCATGGACTGGAATCATCCGACCATGTTTGTGCGTGCCGGATTGTATCGTACCTATCCGTTCGGCGCACAGGGCATCCATGACGACTATGGATTTTACCTTAGGATGCGCAGGCAGAACCGAAGGATTGTGACTGTGGACAAGGTGCTTGCAAACTTTTGCATGGGCGGCGTAAGCAACCGGAAAGACTGGACGAGCTTTCGGCGGAGAATCCGGGACCGTTATCTGTATTGTTATCGGGTCAACGGGTACAGCAGATGGTACTTATTGGAGTGTATTTTCATCGAAATGCTAAAGCTGACATTTGGATAACTGTAAAAAAGGAGTGTGGCATGCGCATAGGAATTGATTTGCTGTGGGTGCGGACTGGAAAGTGCGGAGGGACAGAGGCGTATATCAGAAACCTGCTGGATGGTTTTGCGCGTTATTGCAGGGAGGATACGTTTGTATTGTTTGCGGCAGGAGATAACGGGAAGTCATTTTTGAAATATACGCGGTATTCCCATATGCATCTGCTGAAATGTCCGCCGGACAGTGCGGTGCCCTGGAAAAGGATTGCATGGGAAAATCTTTATCTGGCAAAGCAAGTGCGTATAAATCAGATAGATGTGATGCTGATACCGGTTTACAGCAAGCCGTGGACGTTTGGAAGCAAGATTCCTTACGTAACTGTGATTCATGATCTGCAGGCGTTTCATTATCCCGGGTATTTTTCTCTGCCGAGGCGTGCGTTTTTAAAACATAAATGGAGCTATGCCTGCAGGACTTCGGCACAGATCATTACGATCTCTGATTTTTGCAGACGGGATCTGGTCCGGCATTATCCATTTGCTGAACGTAAGATCCGTGTTATCTATGATCCGGTAACAGCATCTGAAAAAACGGCTGCTTTTGAAACAGTTGGAAAAAAATATGGGATCGGCGACGGAGCATATTTTTATTGTGTGAGTTCGATGTTGCCGCATAAAAATCTGTGTACATTGCTGCGGGTAATGGCCGCGTTCAAAAGGGCAGGGGAGAATCCAAGGCTGGTGCTCAGCGGTGTCGGCGGCAGGCAGGCGGAATTTGCGGCGGTTGTAAAAAGGCTGGATATCGAGGATGCGGTGATACTGACAGGATTTGTGCCAGACGAAGAAAGAGACTGCCTGTATGAGCATTGTGAAATGTTTTTGTATCCGAGCCTGTATGAAGGATTTGGAATGCCTCCGATCGAAGCGCTGAGAAAGGGAAAACGCGTAGTTATGACAAAGGAAGCATGTCTGGAAGAGATTACATGCAAAAAGGCATTTTATGTGGAGCAGCCGCAAAATGTGCGGGAGTGGATTAGGCAGATCCGGTTTGCACGCACGCAGACCGTACAGCCGGAAGCGTTTGCACAATATGAGCTGCGTACGGTTACAGAGCAGGTCGTGCATGTACTTAAGCAGGCAGCGCAGCAGTTCAGATAACCTATTGAGGTTGCTGCGCATCCAGCGCAGATCAGACGGAACTGCTGCGTATTCAGCGCGGTCCTAAGGAACTGTTACTATGCTACTATACGGCTGCTATTTGAGAAAGGTGATAAGGTGTGAGAATTGCGTTTGACGGGCAGTTGTTTTTAAAAGGCGAGAAAACCGGAGTAGGCTGGTGTGCACAATCTATCATGAAGCATATCGGCGGATGCGGGAAGGTGCAGAAACAGCTGAATTATTTCTCGCTGGGCTATACGAAGGAAAGGGAAGCCGCGCTTCGCCCGTTTCAGGAATTAGGCTATGAGCTGACGCCGTGCGGCTGGTTCCATGACGCAGCTTACCGTAGGATATGGAATTACCTGCCGTTTCCGTACAGCTTGTTTTTTGGAAAAAAGGCGGACATTACGGTATTTTTTAACTTTATCGTGCCGCCGGGCGTACATGGCAGGACCATTGCGTTTGTGCATGATATGGCTTATCGGGCATATCCTGATACGGTTAGGAAAAAGACGAGGCATTATCTGGAGTCTTCCATGAAGCGGTCGTGCGAGAGGGCGGATAAGATTATTGCCATATCAGAGTTTACCCGCAAAGAGCTGCAAAAATATCTTGCAGTGCCGGATCACAAAATAGAAGTCCTTCCACTGGGCGTGGACAGCAGCCGGTTCCATCCTTTTTACAGCAAAAAAGAGATTGCGGATGCCAAATCGCGCTATGGGATATCCTGCGAATATTTTTTATATATAGGCACGATAGAGCCAAGGAAAAATATTGTAAGGCTGCTGCATGCGTATGCACTGCTAAAAAAGAAAGATAAACAGGCGCCGGAACTTGTGCTGGCAGGAAAAAAAGGATGGCTGTGCCGGGATATTTTTCAGGCTGCAGCAGAGCTTGGAATTGCGGACAGTGTCAGGTTTATCGGATATGTCGCGGATGAAGATGTGCCGCGCTTGTTATGCGGGACGCTGGCGTTTGTGTTTCCTTCTGTTTATGAAGGGTTCGGTCTGCCGATTCTGGAAGCGATGGCCTGCGCGGTGCCGGTGATTACATCAAATGCGGCTTCGATGCCGGAAGTAGCGGGGGATGCGGCGATATTGACAGATCCGGCAGATCCGGGCAGTATCTGCGACGCTATGTACCTGCTGCTGCACAAGGAAGAAAAAAGAAAGGAACTGTCGAAAGCCGGACAAAGGCGTGCTGAAATGTATACATGGGAAAAAACAGCTGACAGGTTTTTAGAAATATGTGCGGAGCTGACAGGTGTATAGAAATATGTACAGAGCTGACAGGTGTATAGAAATATGTGCGGAGCTGACAGGTGTATAGAAATATATACAGAGCTAACAATGGACAGAGGGCGGAAATCATGAAGAAAGTGCTGCTGGTAGGCGCGGGAGGACATGCGAAAGTCGCTGCGGATATTTTACTGCAGAATCAGGACTATGAGATTGCGGGGATTGTGGATGAGCAGGCGGAAAGCGGGTTCTGGGGAATACCGGTCGTTGGACGGGATGCGGATCTGGCGTCTGTCAGACAGGAACTTGGGATTGCATATGCATTTGCAGCATTGGGAGATGGCAGGCTCAGGGAAAAGGTTACAAAAAAGGTGCTTGCGGCGGGATATGAGCTGATCAATGTCATCAGCGCATCTGCCCGGATTTCAGAAAGGGCGCTGCTTGGTCAGGGAATTGCGGTGATGCCGGGAGCGGTGATCAACGCGGATGTGCGCATCGCGGACGGATGCATCATCAATACAAATGCGTCGGTAGATCACGATGGAGTCATCGGGGAGTTTACGCATATTGCTCCGGGAACAGCGGTTTCGGGATACGTAACGGTCGGCAGGCAGTGTCTGCTTGGAACGGGGAGCCGTGTGATTGACCGGATTACAATCGGGGACAACGTTACGGCAGGAGCAGGTTCCGTCATTATCAGAAATATCAACGGAAACTGTACGGTAGTCGGAGTGCCGGCGAAAAGAATAAGATAAAGGACTTTGGAGAAAAATGGACAGAATATCAATAGCAAATCCGGTGTTTAACGGAAATGAGAAAAAATATCTGAATGAATGTATTGACACCGGGTGGATATCGGCAAACGGGAGGTTTGTATCAGAGTTTGAAAAGCGGTTTGCAGAGTTTTGCGGGACAAAGTATGCGCTGACCTGTGCAAATGGAACAGTTTCCCTGCATTTGATCTTAGCGGCGATGGGAATCGGGCCGGGAGACGAGGTCATTATGCCTGCCCTGACCTATATCGCGACCGCGAATGCAGTCCGATACTGCGGCGCGACGCCTATATTTGTGGACAGTGATGAGGAAACATTCAATATAGACGTACATAAAATCGAAGAAAAGCTTACGAGCCACACAAAGGCCATTATGCCTGTCCATTTATACGGCCTGCCAGCCGATTTCGCACCATTGCTGGAACTGTCAGAAACATATGGCATACCAGTCATTGAGGATGCGGCAGAAGCGCATGGCGCGCAGTATCACGGAAAAAGGGTCGGCGGATTTGGCCTGGCTGCTTCGTTCAGCTTTTTCGGAAACAAGGTGATTACTTCCGGAGAAGGGGGCATGGTCACGACAGACGATCAACAGATGTATCAAAGAATGCAGCTGTTAAAAGGGCAGGCTGTATCTCCGCAGAAAAGATACTGGCATATTGACGTAGGATATAATTACCGGATGACAAACATGCAGGCAGCGGTCGGACTGGGGCAGCTGGAAAACGTCACCTGGCATATCACGCAGCGGGAAAGGATCGCAGGACTTTATCAAAAGCATCTTTGCGGCCTGGAAGACTATGTGACGATGCAGAAGGTGCCAAAGGGATGCAAATCCGTATACTGGATGAACAATATTATATTAAAAGATTCGGTAAAAAAGAGCCGGGATGATGTTATGCGGGAAATGGAGCAGTGCAGCATTGAAATGCGGCCGGTCTTTTATCCGGTGCATCTGATGCCGCCGTACTTAGACAAAAGGATCTCCTGCCCGGCAGCGGAAAAACTGGGGGCGCGGGGAATCAGCCTGCCGTCACATGCGATGCTTACAGAAGAACATGTCGCATACATCTGCGGCTGTCTGAAACGAATCATCTTATGAAAAAACAGTTTAAGCGGCTGTCTGTAACAGGGCATTTTATGAAAAACAGTTTGAAAAAGATTAGGTAGGTGTCTGATGAAGGAATATTTCCACAAAATATACGCAACAAGATATTTCTGGTCGCATCTGGCTGCGAATGACTTAAAATCCAGATTCCGGCGTTCCAAGCTGGGACTGCTGTGGACCGTGCTGCAGCCGCTTTTGCTGACGATGATCTTATCTGTCGTATTCAGCACGGTGTTCGGACAGGCGCTTGGGACATACGCTACTTATATTTTATCCGGCATCGTAGTATGGGATCTGCTGCAGGCAAGTGTCGTGGGCGGCGGAAACGCTTTGTTTGGAAGCGAGCAGTATATCCGGCAGTTTAATCATCCGATTACCATCTATACGCTGCGCTATACGATTTTAAATCTGGCGACGTTTTTAATGGAACTGATCGCATTGGTGATCTGGGTCTTATTTGTGCAGCCGGAAAACCTGATACTGGCATTTTTTACACTTCCGCTGACGCTCGTCTTTTACTTTCCGCTCGTATGGGGATTTGTAACGATTGCGGGCTATTCGGGTGCAAAGTACAGGGATTATCCGCAGGTTATGCTTTTAGTCATGCAGATGCTGTATTATTTTTCACCGGTGTTTCTAAAGCAGGAAATGTTTATTAAGAGCGAAGCGCTGCTGGCTTTATTTCAGATCAATCCGGTCACGCATATTTTAAATATCCTGCGGTATCCGTTTGTATATATGCAGATGCCGCTGGCAGCGGATTATCTGTATGTGCTTGCCGCGGACATTGTGGTCGTAGCCTGGGCGGTCAGGGTGAACCGGAAAAATGAAAAAAAGGTGATTTTTTATTTATGATTTAGGAAATTATGATTTTGGAAATTATGATTTTGGAAATTTTGATTCTTGAAAAAATGCTTTTATTTTTCAGGAAATATATCATTGCAGAAAAGGTGGATTTATGTCTTGCTATATAAAAATGAAGGATGTCAATCTGTATTATCCGTCCACATTATATAATGCGCTCACTTTAAAGCAGGAGATTTTTTCCCGGCTAAAGCTGGAAAAACGAAAAGAAAATCTGGAGGACGTACATGCCTTAAAAAATCTGAATCTGGAAATCCGGGAAGGGGAGCGTGTAGGCATCATCGGGCATAACGGCGCCGGAAAAAGTACGCTGCTGCGTGCGCTGGCCGGCGTGTATCCGATCAAGAGCGGCAGCATCGAAACATCGGGCGAGATCCGTTCCATGTTCGATCTTACGCTTGGGTTTGATATGGATTCGACAGGCAGGGACAATATTATGAACAGAGGGCTGATGCTTGGCGGCACTCCGGATGAGGTGCGGGCAAAGGAGGACGAGATTATTGAGTTCTCAGAGCTGGGCGGCTTTATTGATTATCCGATCAAGGCATATTCGTCAGGCATGCTTGTCCGGCTGGCATTTGCGATTTCCACGTCTGTAAAAGGGGAGATTTTGCTTGTGGATGAAGTGCTGAGTGCGGGCGATGCGAAGTTTCAGAAGAAGGCCAAAAAGCGGATGATGGATGTAATGGACCAGGCGAAGATTCTGGTGCTCGTACTGCACGATATGACTACGATCCAGGAGGTATGCAATCGGGTGATTTTGCTTCGGAATGGGGAAGTAGAGGCGGATGGAAAGCCGGATATTATAATAAAAAAATACATCAGTTAGAGTAACTAATAAATATGCAAATGATTAAGGAGAGAATCAGGATATGAGGATATTCTGGGGATTCAATGACCAATGGCTTGTCAAAAATGAAATACCGATGTTGGTAAAACTGGGGCATTCTGTCTATATTCCTAAAATACCACAAATAAAAGTTCAGTCATGTGTCACATATGATTATGATTCAGATTTAATGATAGAAAAAGATGAACTGGATGCTTTAAATCGCTGCAATTTTTATGAACAGATTTGTGGAAAAGATATTCTTAATATCTGCAGCAAATATTTTGATATGGCAGTGATTGATTATAGTCGGTGCATGTTGGAGAATTTTCTGCTGTTTTACAAAGGAATTATAGTACTCAGACCAACTGCTTGCAGGAAAATTAATTATACACAGCTAATTTATAACGATATTGGATTCTGGGCACTGCGGTATATAGCGACAAAAAGGGAACGTTTTTTCTTTGCCCGGCTGGATAAAAATCGGATAGATGCAGCAGATGCGATATGCAGAGATTTTCGTATTGATCTTCCATGTATTTCAATGGGTGAAAAGAAAATATGCAGCAATAAGAAAGGGATCTTGTATATTTGTAATGGAATCAAGACATATCCAAAAGCTTATGATGAATATTTGCTTGTGAAAAAAGAATTTAAGGGATTGGACATAACGGTTATAGGAAAACAGATTACGGCTCAGACAAATGAAGAGGATATTTTAAATATAGATACGAATGCTGACTATAGTGAAATAGTTGGTAAGTATAGATGTTTGCTGTATGTTTCGGCGGAAGAGGAAGAGTTTCCGTTTTATTTGTTTGATGCGCTTCGCATGGGTGTTCCGATTGTATTTTTAGCAGAAGGTATTTTAGATGAAATTTTGGGTACACAGATCGGCAGCAGATGTAAAACAATTAGAGATGCCGTAAAACTGTGCAAAAAGTTGTTGAATGGTAATGATGCGATACGTAAAAATATATTAGATGAGCAGGATCAGGCATATGTTAACTTTCTTAAAATTCAGAACAAGAATTTTGAGTCATTGCAGAAATATATGCGGTATTGGGAGCAGAACAAAGGTACAGTAAGAGAAAAAGTAAAAAGGATAGGAATTATTATGCCGAATGCCTATACAGGTGGGGTGCTTGATTATACAGAGAGGTTGATTTATGCATTAAAAAAAGGTTCTGAGATATGTAAAGAAAATATTGAAATTGTATTTGGATATGTAAAGCATCCGTCCTATGAAAAACGTGATTATTTTAAGAAAATACGTGAACTGGGTGTAGCTGTTCGGGAATATATTTGGGAAATAGTATCAGTGCAAAGAGTAAGAACAAGTTATTTGTATCAGGGATATGATTTGTATCTGAAAGATGCAGAATATATGGCTTTGAATGATGGTATGTCTTATTTTGAGGATTGTGATGTGCTGTTGTTTGCTGCAGACCGCATCAATGCGGAACTATATTCCAATGTTCCATATGGGATGATTCTGCATGATTATATACAAAGGTATGTACCGGAAATACTGGGGGAGAGCTTTGAACTTGCACTTCCGTTTTTAAAAAGTGCAAGAGGTGCATTGGGTTGTTTTACAACGACAGAAGATATCCGTCAGGAGGCAATGATGTTTGCGGGAGTAGAAGGCAGCAGGATTCATTTGCTTCCATTATTTTTCGGAGTCGTTGACAATTTATATGACAAGAAAGGATGTATGGATAAAGATTGCCAGGATGAGGATCAATATGATTATTTTGTTTGGAGCACAAATACAGCACGCCATAAAAACCATCATTTTGCACTTGAGGTCCTTTTGCAATACTTCGAAAATGGGGGCAGTCTGAAATGTGTTATGACAGGGGCGAACACAGATAAATTTGATATTGAAAATGAAGTTTTAGAAAAGGATAGTTATATAGAGGAAATAAGAGATATTTTTAAAAGCAATCCGATTTTACAGGAAAGCATCATAATAAAAGGTAATCTTCCGAAACAAAGGTATTTTAAAGTACTGTCGGGTGCAAAATTTTTCTTAAATACAAGTTGTAATGATAATGGCAATGGAACGGCATTCGATGCAGCGATGCTTGGAGTACCGACGTTATCATGCGATTATGCGGCAATGAGGAACATGGACAGGGTAACTTCGATGAATATGCATTTTTACAGTAATAACAATGTGGATGATGCAGTACGTGCTGTCAGGGAAATGGAAGAAAAAGTGGATTTTATAGATATGCCATCAAGAGAAGAACTGCGAAAACATGTGGTTGTTGATAATGAAACATTATGTTTGAAAATTTATAAGGTGATATGTCAGTTTCTTCCTTGTTAAAAATATAGAATGGGAGATGGATTATGAGAATAGGGATTTATCTGGCTCATGCTCCGGCAAAGAACCCTTCATTTAAGCAGGAGGGACTGGGGCGGCTGCTAGCATATCTTGTAAAAAGTTTAGAAGAGAATGGACATCAGATTGTTGTAGCAACATCTTCATGGACGATAGGGCCGTTTAAAGAATTGTTTGAGAGCTATGGTATGGATATTGATAATATGGAAGTGCTTTTATCAAACTATGAACCGCAGCTTTTGAAAATATATTTGAAATATTTTGGAGTTAAGAAAACCAAAAATCATTACAAATTGAAAAAGGCAGCTGTTTTATGGATAGATAAATGTATGGAAGGCATGTTAAAGATCAGACATTTAATTACATTGATCTTTGTATTGGTTTTTTCGGCAGCCGTTATAGCAGTTTTGCTGCCATTTGCACTGATAGGTGGTATGTTATATGGCGTTTTTTATTTGATTTCAAAAATATTGCACAAACAGTATGTCTATTCAGGGCTTGAAGAAAAAATTAAAAAAAATTCTATAGTTTTAGGCATTTATAAACATGTTTATAAGAAATATATGGAAGAAAACATGGTATTGCAGTATTTCCGCAATGATATGGCAAAAGATTTGATTCGTAAAATAAAATTGATGAAAAAACCGGTTGATATCTGGTATTGTCCAATGGCTTTTTGGCCTGAATTTAATCGTATTCCAGGAAAAAAAGTAATATGTATGCCGGATTTGGTTGTCTCTGACTTTGCATCTAATTTTTCAGGAATGTTTTCAGATGTTAATAATATGAAAAATATTCGCAGTGTAGTTACAGAAGGCCAGTATTTCATTACATATAGTGAATATTTAAAAAAATCACTATTAATGCAGCAGTTTGGAAAGAAAGCGGAAAACATCATAGCTATACCACATGCAATTAATGATATGATGGATGAAATTAAGATATCTGAAACATATTTACTGGAAGATAGAAATAATAGTATTTTTCATCGTTATATCAGGACAGTTCTGTGTACGGCTGCTCCTAACATTATCAATCAGGAAGATTATCTTGGAGCAGGCTGCAGCGGATTTTCTTTTCAGAATGTAAAATACATTTTTTATGCTTCACAATTGAGAGGAAACAAGAATATATTAAATCTTGTTCGTGCATACCATAAGCTCCTGAGAAAGAAGCACATGCAGATAAAATTAATTTTGACATGCCGTTTTTATAAAGATGCAGAAGTGACAAATTATATACAGGAAAATTATCTCCAGTATGATGTGCTGAGCTTTTGGGGAGTGAGTAAGCAGCAGTTGGCAGCACTTTATGCCTGTGCGGAGCTGGTGGTAAATCCTACTTTTTATGAAGGAGGATTCCCATTTACCTTTGGGGAAGGAATGTCTGTAGGGACACCTTCGGTTATGAGTAAAATACCACAGGTTCTGGACGTAGTAGAGGGGTATTCTTTGGAAAAATATATGTTTGATCCGTATGATGTGGAGGATATGGCCGACAAAATATATTATGCTTTGAAGCACAGAGAAGAAGTCTATCTTGCAGAGAAAGAGTTATATGAAGAACTGGATAGAAGGAATTGGAATGATGTAGGAGAGGAATATGTGGAAGCATTTCAATATTTTATGGAGCGGGAAAAGGAAGTCAGTTAGTATATGGAGTTTTTATCTGTTTCTTATTTTTTTCATGTTCGTTTCGTGTATGGGAGCAACGAGTCTATTTGCAAAGGATCAGGCAGCACCAGTGGAAATGAAGATGTTGAGTGAAGAGGAAGTTTATACACGCAGTTTCCATGTGAAATTAAAGGTAAGATTTTTGGACGCTGCTTATTACAATGATAATTTACATGTGTCTTATCATTTGATGGATTCGGAAACCGGAGCAGACATACAGTATGAAAATTTAAGAATAAAAGTGCCGGAACCTTCTGCGGATGGTTTTTCAGAAGTGGAAACGGATGTTTCTCTGGATGAATTTGATAAGGATCAGAAGCTGACGCTGCAGTTTGACATCGTTGATCAGGAAAATGCATTCTGGTTTTCCGATAAAATGGAAAATATGCGTATGCCGGAGGTTCGATATGTGAATGACAGATGGAAAGGAATTCTTGCAGGACTTAAAAAGGAGGTTTTAGATGCTCCGGTTATTTTTGGAATCAATATGATAACGGCCTGTATTTTTATTGCAATAGCAGGAATGGTAAAGCGAAAAAGAATCATATAGAAGTGATTTTTGAGAACAGAACGTAAAATATAAGTGAAAAAAGGAGTTACCAATGAATAAAAAAGCATTTATTACAGGAGTGACCGGACAGGATGGAAGTTATCTGTCAGAGCTGCTGCTGGACAAGGGGTATGAAGTTCACGGCATGGTGCGGCGTTCGTCTACGGAGAAGATGGAGCGTATCGAACATCTGAAAGGGATGTCGAAGTTTTTTCTGCACTATGGCGATCTGGCAGATTCTATGAGCCTTGTCAAAATTATTGGGTCGATAAAACCGGATGAAATCTATAATCTGGCGGCACAGTCGCATGTGCAGGTCAGTTTTGATGTGCCTGAATATACGGCGGATGTGGTCGCAACTGGTGTACTGCGTATTTTGGAAGCCGTTCGAATCTGCGGGTTGGAAAAGACTTGTAAAGTTTATCAGGCGTCTACTTCCGAATTATATGGAAAAGTAGCGGAAGCGCCGCAAAGTGAGGCAACGCCATTTCATCCTTACAGCCCTTATGCGGTGGCAAAACAGTATGGATTTTGGATTACAAAGGAATATCGGGAAGCTTATGGCATCTTTGCTGCAAATGGGATTTTATTTAATCATGAGTCAGAACGGCGAGGAGAGACGTTTGTAACAAGAAAAATTTCGATGGCGGTGGCAAACATTGCGCAGGGAAAGCAGGAGAAATTGTATCTGGGTAACTTATCGTCGCTTCGTGACTGGGGATATGCCAAGGATTATGTAGAATGCATGTGGCTGATTTTACAGCAGGATCAGCCGGAAGACTTCGTGATTGCTACCGGTGAGCAGCATTCTGTAAGAGAGTTTTGTGTGCATGCCTTTCGGGAGGCTGGAATAGAACTGGAGTTTCGTGGAGAAGGCATGGAGGAGGTTGGCATTGACCGGGCGACTGGGCGGACTGTGATAGAGGTGTCTGCGGATTTTTACCGGCCGACGGATGTTGTGAATCTCTGGGGAGATCCGACGAAGGCGAGGACAAAGCTTGGGTGGAATCCATCTAAGACTTCGTTTGAACAGCTGGTTCAGATTATGGTGAGGCATGATATGAAGCTGGTGGCTGGACAGGCTTATGGGTATTTGCAATAGCAGGAGATAGAGTAAGTACAGTATATTTTGTAGGAGACCGAGAGATGAAGGGCGGAAAAGAGCGGAAATATTCGGAAGTCTGGTTTAGAATAGGTTTGTTTTTTTCATTGTTGTTTGCTTTAGCAATGGTATATCGAAAACCATATATGAAGGATGTGTTTTTTTATGGTACGGATGGAGTGAATCAGATTTCCAGATTTGTTTTTATAAAGGAGTCTATTCAAGTTGGTGAATGGCCTTTATGGAATAAATATCTGAGTGCAGGGATGCCGGCAGCAGGCAACATATCGTTTGGGAGTTTTTACCTTCCATCTATACTGTTATCTTTTTTACCGTTGAAATTGTATGTTTACAGTCATTATATTTTACACTTAGTAGTAGGTGCCTTTTTCTTTTTTCTATTGTTGAGACAGATTGGATGTCGAAGAGCAGTTGCGGTTTTTATGGCTTATGTGTACATGTTTTCTATTAATTTGGGAGGAATGAGAAGAGAACATGCAGCAATTATCATGGCCACTGTGTACTTGCCGATTATCTTGTATTGGATAGAAAAGTATTTGGAAAGCAGGCGGTTTCTTTATTTAGGAATTGCGGCAGCCATGATGGCATTGCAATTTATGTGCGGATACATGCAGGGAGTTCTTTATTCAGATATTTTTGTGGGATTGTATTTGTTGATAGGGGGCATTATACGAAAGAATACTGGTTGGAAAAAATGTTTTCAGCATATTGCAGAGTGGTTTATTTTTTATATAGGGTTGATATCCGTACAACTTATTCCGTTTTTAGAATTACTTAGAGAAAATAGTTCTTTTGATTTACCAAAAGATACATATGAGTTTTTTATGCAATTTTCACTGCATCCAGTCAAACTATTGCAGATGATGTTTCCGCAATTTTTTGGAAACATATATGATTCGATTGGTTCTCAATATTCTTCAGGAATAGATATTGAGCTTTATATGGGGCCTGTTATAGTGGTAATGCTGCTTGCTGGAATAAAAATATATTGTAAAGAAAAAAGAATTTTGGCATATGGAATAGGCGCAACTGTAATATTTTGTTGGGGATGTATGGCATGCTTTCCGGGTGTGGCAAAAATGATCAGTAAAATACCATTTTTGGGAGCTACACGCATACAATCAAGGGTTATTTTTATTTTCTGTTTTCTGGTATTGCTGATGGCGTCATACATTGGCGAGCTTGTGGCACGTGACAATCAAGGCACGGCTTTTTCGTTATGTGTGGTGAAAAATATGAAACACATATTGGCTTGCGTAATTATAATATCAATTGCTTTGCTGTCATATGCAGTGGTACAAGAAAATGGAGATTCTGCTTGCGAAGAGATATTAAATATTTTCAGAAACAGGTTTATGAAAGATTTAATTTTAATGTTACTAACTTCAGCAGTACTTGTGCTTTTTGTATATGCGGGTAAATGGAAAAAAAAATTAAGATTTTTTTTGCTTCTGGTTCTTTTGTCTATAAACATGGCAGGAGTTGTGCCGTATACATTACAATATAATTCCATGCCCGTAGAAAAATATTTGGGAATCAATAATGAACAAAGTGATTTTTTAAAGAGCAATATCGGCAATGATAAGGTATGGGAAGATGCCGTTTCATATAAAGAATGTATGGGTAGTATTCTTTATAATAATAAAGGAATTGCAAAAAAAGCAGCCTGTATTAATTCATATACAAATTTTACAAACCCAAGATTATATATGATGTTGAATGGGGTAGAAACGGCTCCTTTGAATGAGTCTGCTGCTTTGATTTTATGTCCATCTGCTGAAATAAATTTACTTGGCCGAAATGATATGCTATCTATGCTTGGGGTAAGGTATATTCTGGACTCTGGCCAGTTGTTGAATAATGAAGAGTTTGCAGCGAATTTTACCGAAAAAAAGCAGGTATTGTTAGTAGAAAATGTAGAAGGAAAATTATATGAAAGGAATTTATATGTAGCAGGTTATAAAGCAGATATACAGGAAAATAAAGCATATAAAATATCACTGGAGGCATGTGTAGACTCTGAAACATCTATTTTCGTGGATTTTTGTGGTGAGCAATATGATAACCAGGAACAGCAAATGAGATTTACATTGACACCTGAAAAGAAAGAATTTTCATGTATCTTTTTTTCGGGTGATGATGTTCCGGATGATGTTTTGGTCAGAGTTATAGGAAATCAGGCAATAGAAGATGCTTTTATAGGAAATTTGTGTGTGAAAGAACTGGTGGTTGATGAGGAACAGTGCTATCGTTTGGTATGTTCTGATGAAGAAAGTAATGTTTATGAAAATCTAAACGCAAATGATGTTCTTTATTTTTCTAACACTAGAGCATTATCAGACGAAATAGACTTATATACTGGTATAGGAAATTCGTTGGATAAGAATTCTTATATAGAAAATGGACATGAGCTTGATCATAGATCCCAAAATAAGAGCATAACGCAAATTGACTTTGGTATAAATCGCATACAGGCGGAAGTATCCTCAGATGAAGAGTCATTTGTTAATTTTTCGCAAACATACTATCCAGGATGGCATGCTTATGTGGATGGGGAAGAACAGGATATCCATGTGGTAAACGGGGTTATTATGGGAATTTATGTGCCAGCTGGCATGCATACTGTTCGTTTTATTTTTAAGCCGTTTAGTGTTATGGCGGGTGCAGTGATATCTGCAGTATCATTTGTGATGTTGATAATTGCAATCTTTGTTTCAGAGAAAAGCAGGTGTAAATTTGGGAAAAATAGTATCAATAGAGTCATTTAAAAATGAGTGGATTGCGGAGACTGAAAAAAGCATTCATGAAGGTATAACTGTCATTTCCAAAAATTTGCTGATAAATGTTCCTGCTGTTTTGCAGGAGGCAGATGTATTGATATGCAGAGACAGGGACTTATCAAAAGAGCTTTTAAATATGTTTCCGCAGCTAGGGATGGTATTTATTGTAAGCGCTGGCGTGGAGAGTCTGCCATTCAATGATTTGGTGGATAGGAATATTGTTGTCGCTAATTCTGGTGGAATCAGTGATTCTTTCATATCAGATTATGTTATTGGCGCTATGCTCATGTTTTCATGCAGATTTTTAGATTGTTTTTATTATAAGCAAAAGAAATTCTGGAAACCATATTTGTATACAGATGCATTGAGAGGAAAAAAGCTTCTGATAGCAGGGGCAGGAAAGATCGGAAAAGCAGTTGCGCAGAAAGCAGTTTCTTTTGGATTGAGCGTTACCGGTGTTAAGACGGAAATTACTGAGGAAACTTTTTTTGACAGTATTATTACACTGAACAGTCTGGAGATGTATTTGGAAGAAGCTGATTATGTGGTATGTGCAATGCCGCTGACACAGGAAACTTATCATTTATTTGATTCGAGACGGCTTGACAGGTTAAAAAAGGACGCTGTATTTATCAACATATCCCGCGGAGGTCTTGTGGATGAAGATTATCTGGCCGGATTGCTTGAACAGAAGCGTATACGGGGAGCAGTACTTGACGTATTTGAAAAGGAACCTTTGGGGAGAGAAAGCATGCTATGGGAATTAGAAAATGCTGTTATTACTCCCCATTCGTCTGGAAGATGTGAACAATTTTTGAGACATTCATTGAGGGTATTTGGCCGAAATCTTACAGCGTACAGGAAAAAGCAGATACTTCCGGATATGGTGGATTTGGATAAGGGATATTAAGATGCAAATAAGCAGAAAAAGCAGAATTGAATGGATTGATGTTGCAAAAGGATATGGTATTTTAGCAGTAGTAATGGGGCATTGTTTTAACAAAGGGAGTTTGATTCATAATTGGATATTTAGTTTTCATATGCCGCTGTTTTACTTGCTTTCAGGTTATTGTTTTAACCTGGAAAAGTATACGGATATTAAGGAATTGGCAAAGAGCAAGGGAAAATCACTGCTGATTCCTTACATAAAATTTTGTATGCTTGGATTACTTGTTTCCATATTGATACCAGAATGGCGGAATGGTATAAGGATTAGCCATATATTGGTAGATCTATACAATGGGTATCCGGCGTCTGTCAATCTGACATCCACATGGTTTTTGATTTCTTTGTTTGTGTGTGAATGCATATTTTTTATATTAGTCAAAGGTGCAGCGTTTTTTGAAAATAAATATATAATGTATGGCGGTATCTGTGCAGCAGGATTTATGGGGTATCTGGTCAGTGTGATCAAGTCTGTCGTATATGACCCTTTGCATGAGATGCAGGGTTTGAACCATGTGACATTTTCTGTAAAACGCCTTCCGCTTACAATGGATACGTGTATGACGGCAATTGTTTTTTTCGCATGCGGGTACTGTCTGAAACACTGCGGGAAAAATATAGAAAAAGAGAACAGCATGGCGGTTGGTGTCGTTCTTTTGTGTGTGAATGTGGTTTTCGGGGTTTTCTTGAATACAAGAGTTAATTTGCATGCATGTACGCTTGGAAATGGATTATATTTTTATATTGCAGCATTTGCGGGAAGTGGATTTGTAATTTGCTTTTCGAAATGGATATGTAGCGGAAAAAATAGAAGGTTTTTTAAAATGACAGCAGATTTTTTAAAATTTTATGGAAGAAACAGTTTACTGATGCTTGGTATGCAGTCGCTTGGGATTCATCTGTACGTATATTTGATTAATAACAGTACAGGGTCAGGATACATTTTATATGAAACATTGCCGTGGCAGTATGGTGTAGTGGCGTTTTTGTTATTGCTGGCTGTATTTCTTCCAATTACTTGTTGGATAAACAGCCGTTTGAGTGATTTCATAAGAATCTGAGGGTGGGCGGGGAAAGGCATGGTTATGGAAAGGATCAGGATATTGGACGGCACATTGCGGGATGGAGGTTATATAAACAATTGGGAGTTCGGCAGGAAGAATATCTCTTTCATCGTAAGACAGCTGGAAAGGACAAATACAGAAATTATTGAGCTGGGTTTTATGCGTGATGAAAAGTATGATCCCGACCGGACTGTATTTTCATGTATGGAAGATGTATGCGGGTTGATACAGAAAAAAAAGAATGGGGTACAGTATGCAGTATTTATAGAAATGGCGAATTATTATCCCATTGAAAAACTTCCAAAGAAGGAAGATACAGGTGTGGATATTATACGATATGGCTTTTGGGGACGTAAGCTGGATGAAGCATATGAATACGCAAAGCAGGTCACAAATCTTGGGTATGATCTTTTTATCCAGCCGACAAGGGCAGAGCAGTATACACCGGAAATGTTTAGAGATATGGTACGAAGGTTCGCAGGGTTGTCACCAAAGGCTATATACATAGTGGATACTTTCGGGTTGCTGACAAAAGATGACGTGGAAATGTATGCACGGATTGCAAATAACAATATGCCAAGGGAAGTTGCGCTTGGATATCATGCTCACAATAATATGCAGCAGGCATTTTCAAATGCAGTTCATTTAGCAGAGATGGAGATAGACAGGCCATTGATGATAGACTGCAGCATCTTTGGAATAGGGAGGGGTGCCGGAAATTTATGCACAGAGATTTGGATGCGGTATCTGAATGAAAAAAGAGCGGATCTGTTCTATGATGTTTTCCCTTGCTATCAGGTTTTTGACAGTTGTTTAAAGGAAATCTATAAAAAAACTCCTTGGGGTTATTCGATGGCTTATTTATTGACCGCTGCATACGGATGTAATCCGAATTATGCAAAATATTTTCTGGATCATAATTTTCCGGTTGCAAAGATGGATGCGTTGCTTAGAGGTTTGTCGGAAAAAGAACGATATATTTTTTCAGAAAATGTTGTAAAAAGTATGGAAAGTCATTGCGGTATGTAAAGGGGAGGATACTATGAAGAAGGTTTCTGTAGTTGTGGCCTGCTACAATGAACAGGAAAATATACTGCCATTGAGTAATGTATTGACAGAATTGTTCAAGACAGATTTGGCAGGTTATAAGTATGAAATCATTTTTATTGATAATGATTCCACAGATGGCACGCGCAGGGAGCTGATTAAATTGTGTACGGCAAATAAAAATGTAAAGGCAATCTTTAATGCGCATAATTTTGGTTCCATAAGATCATCTGTGCATGGACTTTTAAGTGCAACTGGAGACTGTGTCATAAAAATGTGTGCGGACTTTCAGGATCCGCCGGAGTTGATCATTGATTTTGTAAAACAATGGGAGAAGGGAAATAAAATAGTATTGGCGATTAGGGACAAAAGTGCAGAAAACAGGCTGAAATATTTTATTAGGAATACATATTACCGATTGATCAGAAAAATTGCAGAAATAGACCATATTGATAATTTTGTGGGTTATGGATTATATGATAAGGATTTTATGGAGATTGTGAGACAGATAAAAGATCCAATGCCATATTTCAGGGGAATTGTTGCGGAACTTGGGTATAAATACGGAACTGTACATTATGAACAGCCTGTCAGGAAAAGTGGAAAAAGTAAATATAATTTTTATCGGCTATATGATTATGCAATGTTAGGTATAACTGCGTATTCTAAAATACCATTGCGAATTATGACTTTTACGGGAGGTGTTTTTTCAGGAATTAGCCTGACAGCCGCAGTTGTTTATACGGTAATAAAACTGTTTTGTTGGGATAGTTTTTCAATGGGGATGGCACCTGTGGTTATTGGTATTTATTTTTTAGGATCGTTGCAGCTGCTGTTTTTAGGTGTGTTGGGAGAATATATATTAAATATTAATATGAGGGTTTTGAACAGGCCGCTTGTGGTTGAAGAAAGCAGGCTGAATTTTGAACAGGAAGGAGAAAGCTGTGAAAGTAGTGATATTAGCCGGAGGCTTTGGAACCAGGATCAGTGAGGAGAGCCATTTAATACCAAAACCCATGATCGATATTGGAGGAAAGCCGATCTTGTGGCATATTATGAAAGAGTATTCGCATTATGGATTTCATGAATTTGTGGTCTGCTGCGGCTATAAACAGCATGTGATCAAAGAATGGTTTGCGGATTATTATTTATATAACAGCGATGTTACATTTGATTTCAACAGGGGAAATGAGATGACTGTACATAATAATGCGACAGAGCCATGGAAAGTAACGCTTGTGGATACCGGACTGCATACAATGACAGGAGGTCGTGTGAAACGCATAAAAAAATATACAGGCGGCGAACCGTTTATGCTGACATATGGAGATGGCGTATCGGATGTGAATCTTACAAAACTGTATGAATTCCATCAGTCTCATGGAAAAATTGCTACAGTAACAGCTGTGAATGTAGGGCAGAGGTTTGGCGTGATGGATGTGGATGCCCAGCATTCTATTACATCTTTTCGGGAGAAAAATGACCGGGATGGTGGGATGATCAATGCCGGTTATATGGTGCTTGAACCGGAAATTTTTGACTATATCGAAGGGGATCAGACCATATTTGAAAAACAGCCGTTGGAAAGACTGGCGGCCGAAGGCGAGCTGAAAGCATATTTTCATGGTGGGTTCTGGAAATGTATGGATACGCAGAGGGACAGGCAGCAATTGGAACAGATGTGGGAAAGTAGGAAGGCTTTATGGAAATTATGGGAGGATGGTTATGGTCAGTGAGAAACTGGAACAGGATATTTTTTTGCACAATCAATTGAGAAGGTGAATTGGAATGTGCTTAGGGATATAGAAATGGATGGAACATCGTTCATCGTAGTATTTAAAACAGCATCTAATCAGAAAAGAGGATTTCACTCATGATTAAAATAAGCATAATACAAAAAAACGAAAAAATATACATCGCCGGCCACAGCGGCATGGTAGGCTCCGCACTTATACGCCTGTTAAAAGAAAAAGGCTGATGCAACATTATAACAAAAACGCATAGTGAGTTGGATCTTTGCCGTCAGACACAGGTTGAGGAGTTTTTCGCGGAAGAAAAACCGGATTATGTTTTTTCCATGCCGCTTCAAGAGTCGGAGGGATTCTGGCAAACGCACAGTTTCCGGCAGATTTTATGTATGAAAATATGCTTATGGAGATGTATGTGCTGCATGCGGCATGGAAAAACCATTGCAAAAAGCTGCTGTTTCTTGGCTCCTCCTGCATTTATCCAAGACTGGCGCCGCAGCCAATGACAGAAGACTGCCTGCTCACGTCTGAGCTGGAACAGACAAATGAGGCATATGCGTTAGCTAAGATTTCGGGATTAAAGTATTGCGAATATTTAAACAGGCAGTATGGGACAGATTTTATTTCCGTTATGCCTACCAATCTTTATGGCCCGAATGATAATTACCATCCTGTCCGAAGCCATGTGCTGCCGGCGCTGATTTGCAGATTTCATGAGGCAAAGGTAAATGGGCTGAAAGAGGTCGTGTGCTGGGGAACGGGCACGCTAATGAGGGAATTTATGTATGTGGATGACCTGGCGGATGCGTGCATTTTTCTGATGGAGCATTATTCCGGCAATGAGACGGTGAATGTCGGGACTGGAAAAGAATTGTCAATCCGGGAGCTGACAGAGCTGACGGCCGCAGTGGTGGGGTATCAGGGAAAGATCCTGTGGGATAAGACAAAGCCGGATGGCATGCCCAGAAAGCTGCTGGATGTCACAAAGTTTCATAAGCTTGGGTGGAAATATAAGGTGGAATTGGAAGAAGGGATTCGGCTGGCTTATAAGGATTTTTTGGATCATCCGATACGGACAGAGTTTGAGTAACGATATGATTCTGCTGCTTTTAAGAAAACAGGGCACAGATTTCTCTGCACCCCATAACTCTCTTTCCCCTGCTTCTGTTCTGATGCGTTATAAGATTGCAATACCTAATGTACTGGCAAGCTTACGGA
>CAOKJJ010000077.1 GCA_948468465.1 uncultured Eubacterium sp.
TAAGCTCCCCCTCATCCAGGGTGTCCAGCCCTCCCAGCATATTTAAGAGCGTGCTTTTCCCGGAGCCGGACGGCCCTAAGATCACACATATTTCTCCCTCGTTAAGCGTAAGCTCGGCATGATCCAGCGCATAAACCAGCGCTTCCCCGCTGCCATATTTTTTTACTGCATTTTTTAAACTGATCAGCATCTGATCCTCCTTATGTTGAAATAAAAACTTTCGCAGTTGCTTTTTGTTAGTACTAACTAACTTTTGTTCTATTATAGAACTTTCCTGCTGCTTTTGTCAAGAGGATAGATTGGATAGATGATTATGCAAACATCGAACTTATTACCCCAATAAACTGCTATAAGGTTTTCCTTCCAAATCCAATAATCCAAAATCCAAATATTTGTAGTTCCATAAGGCATAACCAATATGATTTTCTCCCAGAATCTCAGTCAAATCACTTACCCATTTTCTGGAAGCTCCGGCAGGAGCATGTGCGATTACTCCAAATTCACCGCAATACAATTCTTTTCCAGTCTTTTTTATAAAATCAATTGCATGCCGCAGCAATTTTTCCATCAATTCTCTGTCATTTCTTGTTTCTTCCGCAACAAGTGCATGTTTCCGCTTCCAGACCGGATGGTCATTCAGATAATCCACAAATCCCGAAATATCATCCGAGTAACCGACTGCCTGATTAAATTCCTTCATTTCCTCCGAAAACCCTGCCTGCTGATGCGTGAATACCTGCGGGTCATAATAATGGAAATTATAAAAAACCGCCGGGTCATCCACCATTTCCAGCTCTTTCAAATAAACAACACTATTCTGCCCGTTGCTTCCGACCAAAATCCAACGGTACGGGTCAACGCTTCTTATCCTGTCAATACACCTCTTATACAGTTTGTTCCACAGCAGCGATTCTGTATGTGAAAAATCATAGCGCTCTCCGGCAATATCCGAAAACGGATAAGCTCCGCTGGCATCAGAAACCTCATTTAACAGTTCAAACATAAGGAACGTACCGCTGACGTTTAACAGTTCCTGTGCCAGCAATTCCCATACTCTTATAAAACGTTCCTGCAAAGCCGTATCTGTCAGCAGCGGCATGGCGCTGTCCATTGCGCCATATATGTTTCCATAAATATCATGCAAATCCAGCACAATGTTTAAATGGCAGTCTGAACACCATTCTATGCATTTATGAATATGTTCCATCGCATCGGCATTCAGACGATCCCCTTCAACATCATAAATCAGGTATCCACTGACTGGCAGACGGATATGGTCAAACTGCCATGATGAAATCTGCCGGATATCTTCCTCTTTTATAAAAGAATCAAAATGCTGCCGCAGATTGTATTCCGTCAAAGGCTTCTGTGCAATAATTTCATACTGTGACAGCCAGCCGCCAACATTAATTCCCTTTTTAAACTGTTCATAAAGCATAACAATCTTCCTCCATAATAATTCTAAATTTTGTCCCGAAATATGGGTTAAAGATAAGCAGATGGGTATGCATTTGTATTTTCATGAGATGATTGTAACACATATTTATGAGAAAGGGAAACCCCGCCAGCGCATAAATGTTACCAAGATATACGCACATCTCTTTCACACTCAATAACACCTTATCCCAAAATGGAATATAATCTGCATTTCCATTTTCTATTATCTTCACATCAACAGCTTCTTCGTGTTTTCCCAAATTAAACTATACTTTTTGGAATTCAATTCATTTTCAAGAGGCCAAAGTATTTGAAAAAATTGTATAAAAAGGTTGCAAAATGATACAAAATTCCGTATCATAAATCATAGATAAAAAGAAAGGCATTTTTGCATCATACTATAAAAATCGTATATGCAGACAAATTATTCATAAAGAGGTAAGCTATGAGAGGAAAAACAACAAAGCTCATCAAAGCAGTTTCAGAACTAAAAGCAGAAGATTATTCAAAAGAACCGGAACTGAATAACATTTACGAGCGTCTGACAAAATCCCGCCAGGAATTTGCTGAAATATTCGAGAAGAATATCAAAGCGGTCATGCAGATCAGTTCTTTGGACCTGACTCTGCAGCATCAGACGGAAAAAATCATGGAAATTTCACGCAATGTATCCAAGGCCGCAGAAACAATCTTTGGTTCCGCTGGCGGAAACTCCATGTTTACGGGAACGCAGAACAATCAGCATGAAGAATTGGCACATACCATTACACAAATCGCTTCCGAGACTTCGGAGGTAAACGAAAAAATAGAATCGTGCCAGAGTGACCTGACAGATATCCGTGACCTCTCTGCGCAAACCATTGAGATTTCACGTAAAATGCAAAAAGATATGGATAACTTATCCGGCATTATCGGCCGTATCAATGAAGTCATTACCGGTATTGAGTCCATCTCCTTACAGACGAATCTTTTGGCGTTAAACGCTTCCATCGAAGCTACCAGGGCCGGAGAAGCAGGCAGGGGATTTGCTGTTGTAGCCGATGAAATCCGATCACTTGCCGGCGAGACGCAAAAGCTGACCGGCAATATGGGCAGTTTTGTGGAAGAAATTGAAGCGGCCTCACGCAAAAGCGTAAAAAGCGCTTCCGGCACAATCAAAGCGCTGGAGTCTATGACGGATAAAATTCAAAACGTATGGGTATTAAATGATGAAAACCATCAGCATGTAACAAAAGTAAACGATTCGATCAGTTCGATTGCCGCTGTCAGCGAAGAAATCAGCAGTTCTATGACCGAGATGGAAAACCAGCTGCATGACAGCACCGATTTTATGCAGAACGTCAGCCGGGATTTGAAAAAAGCTGCCGAACCGGTCGTGGATATTGAAAAAACACTGGATGATTCTGTCAGACAGATGGGAATTATGACCGAGGATGCTTTTTTTCATCTGGAACACGCAGAATTTGCCAAGCATATCAGCAATGCCATTTCCGCGCATCAGACATGGCTGCGGAACCTGAAAAATATGGTGAAGCAGCGCAGCATTGTGCCATTGCAGCTGGATTCTTCCAAGTGCGGGTTTGGCCATTTCTATCATGCGATGACACCAAATACCCCGCAGATACAGGCTATGTGGGATGGTCTTGGCAAAAAGCACGAACGTTTTCACAAATTCGGCGGTGAAGCCATCCATGCGATCAAACAAGGCAATTATTCCGAGGCGGAGGCTGTCTACAATCAGGCGGAACTATACTCCAGAGAGTTGATCGCGGATTTGGAAAGAATACGCCAGATATCCCTGGAACAGGCGTAACGATATAAAATAATCACGTAGCAGGCCAGCTTTTTGGGCCTGTTACGTCATGTCACGGATATACTATATACTAAAATCTTTATTCTGTCAGAGCGTGTCTTATAAGTTTTATTACATACTTTCTATTTCATAAACTGATCAATCGCGCGGTTCAAATCTTCCAGGGCCTGATGGTCGCCGTTCTCAATTGCATGTACGATGCAATGGCGGATATGTTCTTTTAATATCAGTTTCCCTGTGTTATTTAATGCGGATTTAACTGCTGCCAGCTGTACCAGCACTTCGCTGCAGTCTCTGCCGTTTTCTACCATTCCTTTGACTGCTTCCAAATGCCCGATCGCTTTTGCAAGCCGGTTGGTAATCGCTTTTATTTCTTTTGGATCGTGTATATGTTCATGACTTTGAAGTTCTGACATTTATCATGAAATCCTTTCTGTTTCTGATCGTGTTACATAACAGTTCAAGGATTATCTGAACTGTTACCGTGTTACGGTTTTTCTTCCAATCCTGACATTTGATCAATGCTGCGGATCATTTCCAGTACCTGTACCGTCCTCGCTTCTTTATTGGCTTTGAGCATCTTTATAATTTCACCGCGTTCTTTTTTTACAATGTCCAGATTATAAGCTATTTTGGAACGCAGCTTCTGGCGGCGCACGAGAAGGTCGTGCTTAATCTCCACCATCTCTTTTTGGTCAACGAGCGCCTGCGGCTGTTCGATCCATACGCGTGAATCATACAAGCCGCATTTTTTGAGCATTTTTACAAGCTTTTCATAATAATAATTTAAATCTTCATTCGTTTTTCTGTATTTTTCCTGCTCACGCATAGCATTTTGATACATTTCCCAAAGATATTCGAACTCCCTCGAATCACGGACATGGAATCTGTTTCGTCCGTAGTCTACGGCATTTGTAATGTTGACATATTTAATCTTAACTTTATTTAACAGCAAGATGGCGTAGTTAATATTAACCTCTGCCTGCTGGATGTCGCGCCTGCTGCTTTCTAAACGGAATACAATATAGGCGGCTCCCAAAAAAGCGGCGGTAATCACGCCAATCCAGGCATATCGCAGATCGTAGTCAAACCCCATGGATAAGATCAATATCAGTACCGCGGCGCTTCCGGCAGCAAACAGCAGCATAAAGGATGCTTTGCGAAGCCTTTTTTGCAGTCTGCGTTTTTCCTTATTCTGAATCTCCCATTCCTGTTTTTCACCTTCCAGATACTGCATATCACGCTTGACCGTCGCCTGATACTCTTCATTCGTACGCAGGTTTTTAATCGCGTCCGGAATCTGCTCTTCCTGGCTTTGAATCATCTTAAACTGGGCGTCTGATATCCGTTTGGACGTGTTTAAAAACTGATCTCTGGACCTATTTAATTTTGCCACATAATCGGCTGCTTTTTGGATTTCTTCCGCCCGATCCGGCGCCAGATTTTCGATCAGCTCGATATCATTCAAATAGGAGGTAACAATATAGTACTCCTTTTTTCCATCATCAATCTCCCTGGCATTTTGCATCAGCTGTTCACAACGGTCGGTCACCATGCCAACCGGTGAATTACCGGATAAACCGGACAGCTGTTCCAGCCCGCCTGGTACCTGGACGTCTTCCAGCACCTTTTCCAATGCCGCCCGGTCTTTTTTTCGCTTAAAAAATCCCATATGATCACTCCTTATATGCTATATATTCGTCTTTCCATGCATCTACCTGCAAATGCATCTCACTCTTTGCCTGTACCGGAGATACCTGCGCCAGACGCATGAGCTTAAGCGTCTTTCCATACTCTGCGGATGCTTCTGTCATACGCTCCAGTTCTCCAAGATTTTTTTTCATAGCCGCAAACTGTTCTTTGGAAATATGACGCTGATGCAAAAACAGCTCCACCCGTTCCTGATCTTCCAGAAAGCAGACTGCCTGGGAAGCCGCCTTTAAAGAGTCTACCCTGTGGCTTAATTCATAAGCCTGTTCATAGCAGCTGACCGCCCGTTCAAAACAGAACATGTGGGCATAGGCCGTTCCCATATTATGCCAGATATCTCCGCTGACCCTGACGTCCGATGGGCTGTCTGTGGCATGCAGCAGCAGATTGCTGTATTCTTCGATCGCCGCCAGATATCTTTTTTTCTCCATCAGCTGGTCCGCTTTGATCTTTCGATTTTCGTAATTGCTCTGGTGATCCATCTTTTGCAGCTTCATTCCTAAAAACTGCATTTCATTTTTAGAAAAATAACCGGAATCTACAATAATCTGCATGCAAAAAACACGAAAGCCTTTCTGGTCTTCCATCAGCCGGCGCAGTTTTTCCGATAATTCCACCGCCTCTACTTCCATTTCCAGCCAGTCGCAAAATTCAGGCGTCATTATATTTTCATCCAAAAGATAAATATTATCCTGCAAAAAATAACACAGCTCTTCGATCGAATAAATATTCTGTTTGGCGCTTTCCAGATAATAAGGCTTTGCGGCCCGTTTAAAACTGCAGAAAATCAATCCGCTCATTTGTGCCTCCACTCTAATCCACTTTCATCACGTATTCCCAGACTTTATCACTTGCCTTGAAAAACTCACCAAGCCCCAAATCCCGAATCGACAGCTTTACGGAACGGTCGGATACCGGCTTTGCCTGTATCCGCAGCCTGGTTGCCTTCACCGGACGGGAAGGGAGGTTCGTTAGTTCCAACGATTCAATCCTGGCTTCTCTGCTGTTTGGCATCTGAATCCAAAAATCAATTTCCCCCGGCCCATCCAAAATAACCTCACATACCCCCTTCGCCTCATACCAGTTCTCTCCGGCTGAAATGAGCGTATGGAACGCCATTTCATTGTTTTTGCGCACTTTCAGGCTGATATTGAACTTCATCTCATTTTCACCCATATAGGCATAATTCCATGGAAGGACGCCGTCCAGTATTTCAGCCGCGTAGCAGGCCCCTTTCGAAAACAGGTTTTTCCCAAGAAACGCCCGCCTGCCCTGACAGAGTACCCGCAGGGAATGCTTCATCCAGTCTCCCTCAAACCCTTCCCCGACAAGGTATACCGAAGAAATAATCTTTTTTTCGAATACTTTTGGTATAATTTCGGAAAACGATGCGTCCTTATCCTCCGTCAGATAGCCGCAGTCCGTCTCCAGTATCTGTACCAGCTGCGGCCTGGACTGTTTTCCTCTTAACAGATACCAGCATACCATGCTCTTTCCGTAATACTGGTACATCGCGACATCATGTGTCGACAGCCCGTCCTTTTGGTTCAGCGCATAATAATAAAAGCTTTTCATATAGTCCATAACGGTAATCTTTTTTCTTGGAATCGGAAGCTGCTCAAACACATACTCCATCAATTCCATTAAAGGGACATTTAACTTCTGTAGCGTAAATACCACTTTTCCGATTTCTATTTTCGGCCCCAGCTTTCCTGCAAGCAGCAGTATTTTTTTAATAAATACCGCAAGCAGCGACCGGATTTCATATGTCTGATCCGCAATCAGCGTAAAATCCCGTTCTAATGACCGCGACAGCAGGCGGCTTTCGCACTTTCCCATGTCCGCCTTATCAAAACGAATCGCTTCATCCCCATACACCCACTGTCCGGATGCTGAGGCCATGCAGACTGCCAACGGTATTTGAAAAATCTCACTGCCTGCCACAGAACTGACCGTCTCCGGTTCCTGATGCGCGGTTGTCGCAAAACTGACCATGGCATAGCTGTCATTTAAATCAATGCCTATATACAATTTTTGTTCTTCTGCCATAGCCTTCCTCTCGTTTCATCAACTTCTGTTAGTTCTATTCGTTCTATATAGATCTCTTAATTCTGTTAGTTCTGTTTGCTTTTTTTATTTTATAAAATTTTAAACATCTTCCCGCTAAGTATGTTCAGCTTTTCGTATGCCTGCATCATCCGCAGCAGTTCCCTGTCATTGCCCTGTTCCCGCAGGTAAAGCATCTGGTTGATGTAGGCATACCGTCCGCCATATTTTATATCACGGTACTCCGTCCCTGTAATACGGCAGCTTTCTCCAAGCTGCTGCGGCCCGTTTTCCGTTTCTTCGGCAATATAATACTCTACTTCATCATCCCGAAACAGCACAAATTCCCATGTGAAAATTCCGTCATAAATATTTGGCATGGCTGCCGATGTAAATTCTTCCTGCTGCCCCAGCCTGCGGTAATGAATCGTAATCCTGCTGTCCGGCCTTGCGTGAAATTCCACAAGCGTGCGGTTATACAGCTGGTATTTGCTGCACAGGCTGTCCGGCAGATTTTTAAAAAACGCGAAGTTCATATTTCTGGAAATAAATTCGTTTAACAGCTCATCCGCCATTTTCAGCTGATAACGGTCTAACTTATCCGTCTTTGAAAAATACTTAAGCAGCCCCAGCCTGCAGACAATGCCCCGAAGCCGTCCCTCTTTATACAGCTGGCAGGCTTCCAGAAACAGGTTTGCCGGCAGGCGCATACCGTGAATGACATATTCATGCATGCAGTACGACCGGTATGCCTGCAGGATAAATTCCCGGCCGTTATGCGCACGGTATCCGGCGTATACTTCCTGCATCCGGTCTGTATATTTTGTGCTGTACATGGTCTGTATGAGCAGCCGTTCTTCCAGTTCCGCGGTATCCGTGATTTCCAGTTCCTGCGCCGCCTGATAGACACGCAGCATCTGTCCGGACGGCCCTTCGTAATATTTTGCCAGATAAGTGATGATCACTTCATTTTGTTTTTCTTTCTCAAGCACCGCCATACAAAGCTCCAGCAAAAAGGCATCTTCCCCGATATCCCTTGCACGCAGCATATAGGTGACCAGCTGCGCCAGCTTCTGCCTGCTGATGCCGTCATATCCATAAATATTCACCAGTTCAAACGCTTTTTCATAAAAGCCCCGGTCTGTCATCATCTCAACCATCAGGTTTCGGTTGTCCCTGCGCATAGCGGCAAAGTCCAGCTGCGTCAGATACGCATCCAGCCCTTCATCGATCTGGTTGATCAGGCAGTAGCGCACAAGTCCCGGCCCGATCTGGCTTTTAAATTTCTCACTGATTTGCGGCGCTTCCATTAAAATACGAAGATACTCTACATCCGTTTTTACCGGAACGCTTAAATCTGTCTTGCCGTCCATATGATGCATCAGAAACTGGAGCTTCTGGGGAGCAAAATTCAGGCACCTGCGGATATAATGTGACGGTTTTATCAGCTTTTCCAGCTGGCAGGATTCCGGCGATACGAACCGCTGCCCCCTGTTATTTTCCAAAACAATCGCGTAATCATTCGAAAACAGCTGAAAATACGCCAGCTCCCCGCTCATTGGAACACGCTGTTCTTCTTTCATATGCTTTTGTATAATGACGACATACGCAGCCATTTGATTCGTGCAGTAAAATTTATGCGTATATAAGATGTCCGCTAACGGGCCTGCCAGCTCCTGCGTCAGAATGCCCTTATCCAGCATTTCATCATACACAACCGCAAGATTATCATCCATATGGCCTTTTAATATCTCGTCAATCGCAAATTGTTTCATCGTCTCTAAATATTTGCCATAAATAACAGGCTGCGTTTCCTTATACGCAATAATATTCGCATAAAGCGCCGCTTTATAAGGATACGACAGCTGATTATTATACTGAAAATACATCTGAATCACTTTCGGAAGCGACTGTATATGATGCAGGTCCATCGTGAGCAAAAACGCTTCGTATAATCCTGTAATTTTTAAATTTTGCGCAATCCCTTTTTCATACCAGTGATGGTATTTCGTCTGGTAGCAATGCCCTTTGATCAAATAAGCGCATACGCCTGCCAGCATATCTTCATCCGGATTTTTTTCATAGCTGCGGAACAAAATTCTGCAGACTAGCGGCTGGAACTGCCGCATATTGTTGGCCAGGCGCATGACCTGGTCCGCCAGATCTTTCGTCAGCACTCCCTGCCTGCAGGCCCAGTTCATCAGTAAAATCTCATACCGCTCCAGCTTTGTCAAAAGATAAGGCTGTTCCTGGTATACGGTATACGCCTCCACATACCATAACGGGGAATACTGCCCCTGCATAATCCTTGCTTCCATCACACGCAGCTTTACCTGCGGCTGGGTGCGCAGCGTACCGTTTAAGCGCAGCGTCAGAAAAAAAATCATCGGATGCGTGCTGTAACGCTTCGCAATCTCTTCGATTTCATCTAAAAGCTTGTCCACAACTACCGGCTCTTTTTCCCTTTGCAGACACAAATAATCATAAAATGCCCACTGAGGGTCTTTTTTTCCTTTGTTTTTCTGGCGGTATTCATCCATCAGCCACTGCGCGTCCTGCCGCTGCTTATTGCGCTGCAGCGCATATGCCTTGAACAGCAAATACCATGGATCGTTCGGCTGAAACTCTTCCATCCTCTGAATCAGCGCTAACGTCTGCTTCGTCCATTCTCCGGTCACAATCTTTTTCAAACGGAAATTAATATAGCTTTTCGTCAGCAGATAGGTCGCCCTCTGCAGCCCCTGCACCCTGCGCTCCTTGCGTACCTTAATGCTGTCCGCGCTGGCCCATACCTGATACTCTTCTTTTTGTACGTCGTTTTCCAGATAAATCGTGCCAAAATTGTTGCCGGCATGCATTTGTTCTGTATCTATGTAAAAACTGAGCGGATACGTACTGCCTATAAAATCCGCATCTGTAATATAACGTTTTTGAGGAACAATAAACTCTTCATCCGCCGTAACGTGGATTTCCAAAAATCCCCAGCCTTCTTTTTGAATCAGCAGCTGTTCTTCTACCGGAGCCGAAGCCTCAAACACCTCGACGCTGTGCTTTTCCAGGGAAAAATGCACACGCTCTTTCTTTCCGGTCCCGATGAAAAACTCATCCATCGTCCGTTCTGTAATCGCAGGCTTAGAAAGCCCTTCATATAATAAAGAAGCTTTCAGGTCTTTTGGCGTCAATATATTTTTAAACGCCGGAGAATGAAAAATATGATATGCCTCTTTCCAATCGCTTTTCGCAAGCTTTACAAAATCTCTGAGGTTTTTAATCTTCCCGGTAGACGCCTCCGCATACAGCCTTGTGACTGCCACGGCAAACGATAACTGGTACTCGCCGCCATTGCATACCGCACACAGCACTCCAGCAGCGGTGTCTCCTTCGGACATGCCATCCGCGCGAAACTGTACCTGAATATCCGCTTCTTCTCCTTCGAACTGAAATGTCACACATTCCATCCTTATATCAGAAGAATAGATCATTCCCCGCATCGGTATTCCATTTTCACTTTTTATCTGAAAGCGCTCTGTTACGGTCTGGCCTTCTACCACTTCCAGTTCCAGCTTTTCCTTGGAAAACACAACCTGCGGCTGCTCATATGGAATTTTCCCCTCCGCCAGCTCTTCGATCCTTTTTCGCACGATGCCACCTGCTTTACTCTTGCTTTTTTTGCCAATATCGCTATAATTAACAAAAGGCGATACATTTTGTATTTAGCCTATCTTATGAATTATAAACTATTTATGAGTGACACGCAATATGTTGATGAAAGTTCGTTAGGAGGTTTTCAATATGATAAGGCATAAAGACCATTTTCACGGAAGTGACCTGGAAAAAATCGAACAGGTCTACGGCATAAAAAAAGAAGAAATCACAAGCTTTTCCGCTAATGTGAACCCGCTTGGCATTTCTCCCATCCTGCGCCGGACATTATCTGAAAAAATAGACGCGATTACATCCTATCCCGACAGGGATTATGTATCGCTGCGTAAATGTATCGCGGAATACGCAGACACTGACTTTGAACATATTATTGTGGGAAACGGCTCTACGGAGCTGATCTCTTTATTTATCCAGATCGAGCATCCGAAAAAAGCCATCGTCATCGGCCCTACTTATTCAGAATATGAACGCGAAATCTCTCTCGGCGGCGGAACAACACTTTATTATCCATTGCGGGAAGAAGACGGATTTCTTTTAAATACCGCCGACTTTATATCCCAGTTAAAAGACGATATCGACCTGCTCGTTTTATGCAACCCGAACAATCCGACTTCCACATGCATTACAAACAAATCCATGCGGCTTATTTTAGACGCCTGCATGCAGCACGGCATCTACGTTATGATAGATGAAACATACGTGGAATTCGCGGACAACATGCCCCAGATTACCTCCGTCCCGCTTACGAATTATTATAATAACCTGGTCATCTTGCGCGGCACGTCAAAATTTTTCGCCTCTCCCGGACTGCGCCTTGGCTATGCCGTTACCGGCAACAGGGACCTGATTAAGATGATCAATACACGCAAAAACCCATGGACCATCAATTCCCTGGCAGCCATCGCCGGAGAGATTATGTTTCAGGATGACGCCTATATCCAGGAAACAAAAGCTCTGATTTCTTCCGAACGCAAAAGGATGCATGCGCTGTTTGCGGCACGGGATGATTTTAAAGTATATGAGCCTTCCGGCAATTTTATGCTCGTAAAAATTTTAAATCCGCAGCTGACTTCCCAGCAGTTATTCGACCGCGCCATCCGGCGGGGCATGATGATCCGGGACTGTTCGACGTTTCCGTTTTTAGATGATAAATATATCCGGTTTTGCTTTATGATGCCGGAAATGAATGATGCGCTGGCTGGATGTATTTTGGAGCCGTAAAAGCATAACCCCCGCTAAAACGGGGGCATGCTTTTTAGCCGCTACTCCAGTTCGCATCCGCATTCCTGACAAAATTTCGGCTGTCGTCCACGGATATTGAATCTTTTCCCGCAATTCGGACATTTGTAAAAAATCAGAGCCTGAACAATTCCTCCAGTCATCAGCATCAGTCCAATGAACGCAATGGCATTTCCTATTGTCGCCACCCCGCATCTTATTTCCAAATATCCCCCGATAAATATCATAACTGCACCGCTCCAGATACCGGTTACCAGCATATAATAACTCTTTTTATAATCCATATGATCTCCTGTAGCTATTCGATTCGTTACTGCAATCTTTTTAACGATTTAACCAGACTGAATGATTTGCCTTGATTTCTCATTGCAGGATGCAAAGTTCTCTAGTCACCAACCCCCACTTCAAGTGGGGGTTTGAAAAAACGCCCCCTAGGGCTATATTACTTGCACGCCTGAAAGGCGGGTGTTGCAAGCATTGCTACCAGCAACCGCTAAAAAGCGGCTCCCTCACTATCTTCTTTTCTTGATTCTTCTGATTGTTCCTGGATATATTTCTTTATGGCATCCTCCGTTATATTGCCTATTGTAGCAACATAATATCCTCTCGCCCAAAACGCCTTGTTCCATTTGTTCTGCAATTCCGGATGCCTGTCATAAATCATAAGCGTGCTTTTACCCTTCAAATACCCCATGAATGAAGATATACTCAGCTTTGGTGGTATACTCACACTCAGATGTACATGATCTATACATACGGCGCCATCTATAATTTCCACTTCTTTCCATTTGCATAATGTTGATACTATCTCGCGCACATCGCGCTTCACCTGCCCATACAGTTTTTTCTTCCTGTATTTTGGGATAAAAACAATATGGTACTGGCATTTCCATTTTGTATGTGATAAACTTTTACTGTCCATTTGGACCGCCTCCTATTCTATGGGTTTGGCTCGCAACACCTTTCTCATAGTATCATAGGAGGCTTTATTTTAATATCCTCATCGCTTCCGCTTACTCCATTCTCCCCAGCATAGCTGGGGGATTGGGGTTTTCATTCACAACACGATTGGTATCATACTTGATTTCCTGATATAATATTTAACATCTTTTTCAAACCGTTCCGTTGGTATAACTGTATACATCTACTCTTTTTCCTCTTTGCTCCATCTTTCAATATTTTCAAATAACTCACTCAAAGAACGCTTCGGCATTCTGCCTTCATTACATCTCCCCATTAATCTCTCCATGCATTGATGTTTAAGTTCCTTATTCAGAAAACACTTTGTTTAATTCAATAAAACACCCGTCAAGCGCACTGACCTTCGCCACATCTTCCCGTCCGTAGTCCTCATGGAGCCTGAAAGAACCGTTACTGTCCGGGAGAAACACCGTCACAGACCTATTCTTTGGATCCGCAATCCAGTATTCCCGGACCCCGGCCCGCTGGTACAGGTTTAACTTCACAAGCCGGTCATGGCGAAGGGCGGACGGGGACAGGATTTCAACAATCAGGTCCGGCGCTCCTTTGCAGCCGTGCTTATCCAACTTGCTTTGGTCACATATCACGCAGATATCTGGCTCAACCACAGTGTCAACGTCCTCCGGTCTGTCCCCATCCTGCTCAAATAGCCGAACGGCGAACGGAGCAGCGTAGACCTCGCATTTTTTACCCTCAAGATAATTTGCAAGCTGGCGGAATAACTCGCCGCTAATCTTCTGATGAATTCTTGATGGCGTTGCCATCATAAATGCCTCACCATCAATAATTTCTATAAGTTCATTTCCATCCCATGTGAGGCAGTCGGCAAATGTGTACCGTGCCTTTTCCGCTGGTAACGCCATAAATCAGTCCTCCTTATTCGCTGCTGCTTTAGAGTTGTCACGTTCAACGGCTTCTGCCGCTGCCCGCTTTATCTGACTGCATAACCGGCAAAGCTCCTGTGTCAGCTGCTCATAAAAATGATGCAGATGCACGCCGTCCACGATCGCATGATGGCACAGCAAAGACACCGGAATCCACATCTTTTGCTCCATCTGAAAATACCTGCCCCACGTTATCCTCGGATTACTGTCGGCCGGCACCGGCACCGGCTGTATGATGTTACTGTACGAAAGCCACGGAAGCGATGAAATAAAAAACAAAGCTCCCGCGTCTTCTCCATCGTCAATGGCCGCCTGCGCTGCCGCCTTTTCCTGTTCTTTTGCTGCGTATGCGAGAAATTGCTCAAACGGCTTTTGCGTATCCAACGTACAGTAGCAGTAAGTCTCATCCTCTAAAGCGACCGTATAAGAACTCAGGCAATAGTCATATTCGATCAGGGCATCTTCTTTGATTCTTTGTCGGAATTGCGGGATCTGATTTGCGGCGGCTGCCACTGCATATAAAAAACTATGAAAAAACGGCAGTTTATATGCTTTTACTGCAGACAGCCACTCTGTAATCTCAACATTTACGGTGATCCCGACGTAGGGATATCCCATCTGCTTAAAATAGGCAAAATGGTCTTTTCTGGCATAAGTATCCATTGGAATGTATTTATAATCCATATTCGCTTCTCCCGGCCGCTTTCGTTGCAACTACCGGCACACCCGTGCCTGCGACATTTTCCAGCAGCACATCTCCTGACGCGATTGGCGCCCTGGCCAGTATGTTGTTAATCTCTTTCATACATGCAAATATTTTTTCTTTTGGAATGTCTGTTTTTGTTTTGACAGATACATATGCACGGTCACCGCCTTCTACTCTTACCGTAGAGGTCACAATGCGGGTAGGGTTCGTTACTTCCTTTTCTGCATAGGCCTTCCCTTTCGGACATGTATGACCGCTGACGTTCACCGCTTTTGTTTTATCTTTATCATCTTTATCTAGGGTTACCGTCAGCGGACAGCCCATGGGGCAGCCGATGCAGATCAGTTCTTTTTTTTCTTTCTTTTTTTCTTCCTTTCTTTCCTTCACGCCATTACTCCTTTTCAATTTTTATCGTAATGCACTTTAGCTGCGGATAAGCTGCAAGCTGCTGCTTACGCAGCACAACCTGTTCCATTTCCCCTGGCGCCATCACCTGTTTTCTGCGATGCAGCACCCGTTCCTGATCAAAATAAACGCTGATATAGGAATTTTTGTAAACACCGCCGACACGAAACCGTACTGTCAGTTCCTCTTCCATCCTGCCGGCGCCGATCTGGCGCGGCACGGTGTAACGTACGCCGTCTACCGCTTCCACGGCGATCTTAGCGCCATGCTCTTCCAGTTCCCCTTTTACAAACCTGGCTGCATTGGCTCCTGCCCGCTTTGCTTCTTCTGATACATAGTCGACCAGATCATGTACATGCAGCACATTGCCGCAGGCAAATACACCGGGAATGTTTGTCTCCAGGCTTTCATTGACGGCAGGCCCGCCGGTAACGGCATCCAGCTGCACGCCCATATCTTTGGACAGCTCATTTTCCGGAATCAGTCCGACAGACAGCAACAGCGTATCGCATGTATACTCCTCTTCCGTACCCGGAACCGGCTTTCCATGTTCATCTACCTGCGCAAGCGTAATCCCTTCCAGACGTTCTTTTCCTTTGATATCCACGACCGTGTGGCTTAACTTGAGCGGGATTCCATAATCATCCAGACACTGCACAATGTTGCGCTTTAATCCACCGGAATATGGCATCAGTTCGGCGACTGCTTTTACCTTTGCCCCTTCCAGCGTCATGCGTCTTGCCATAATAAGCCCGATGTCGCCGGAACCTAAAATCACGACTTCCCTGCCCGGCAGATAGCCTTCGATATTTACCAGCCGCTGGGCGGTGCCTGCCGAAAATATGCCTGCCGGACGATAGCCTGGGATATTCAGCGCGCCTCTGGGCCGTTCCCTGCACCCCATTGCGAGAATGACTGCTTTTGCCTGTATCTGCATCATACCATCGCTTTTGTTCATCGCCGTAACTACTTTCTGCGGGCTGATGTCCATGACCATCGTATGAAGCTTATATGCAATCTCCAGTTCCCTGACCTGGGCAATAAAACGATCCGCATATTCCGGCCCGGTCAGTTCCTCCTGAAACGTATGCAGTCCAAATCCATTATGGATGCATTGATTTAAAATGCCGCCAAGCTCTTTGTCACGTTCCAGAATCAGGATGCTGTCAATCCCCAAAGCTTTGGCGGATACCGCCGCGGCCAGTCCCGCAGGCCCTCCGCCTATGATTACTATATCGTATGCTTTCACGCATTTTTCCTCCTTCCATATGCTGCCTCTTAATAAGCGCTGCGAATATTCGTGCTGCGAATATTCATGCCGCGAATTTCCATACACGCTATTTTTCGGATTTTGTACGCCCTGTGGTAATGACAGAACGCCCGCCGCATTTTGTAACCTCTTCCATTTTTATCTGAAGCTCGCGGTTTAAGATCTCCATTGTTTTCGGACTGCAAAAGCCGGACTGGCACCTTCCCATGCCCGCCCTTGTACGCCGTTTCACACCGTCCAAAGATCTAGCGCCCACAGGCCTGTGAATGGCGTCTATCATCTCTCCCTCTGTCACAGACTCGCAGCGGCAGATAATATTTCCATAAGCCGGTTCTTTTTGAATCAGCGCGTTGCGTTCCTCTATGCTCAGGCTGGCCGGATTTAAAATGCCTTTTCGTCTCGGCTGAAAATGAGCCTTGTCCCGCAGCCCCATTTTGTCCCGCAGCAGGTCCGCAACCATCACACCGATGGCGGGAGCGCTGGACAGCCCTGGTGATTCAATGCCTGCCACATCTACAAACTGCGGCACGTCTTTCACTTCCCCGATCACGAACTCATTTTCATTTAAGTGCGCCCGCAGTCCCGCAAAGGAAGTGATCACCTGGCGGAACGGAATATTTTTTACCGTCAGCTGCGCTTTTTCCATCAGCTGCGCAAGCCCTGCCGCCGTTGTATTCGTCCCTTCCTTATTCGTAATATCCGCCGCTGTAGGCCCCACAAGCAGATTTCCATGGATGGTCGGTGATACAAGCACTCCTTTTCCCATCGGCGTAGGCAGCGTAAAAACCGTATGCGATACATGACCGCCCACACTGCGGTCAAGCAGGCAGTATTCGCCTTTCCTTGCCGTGATTTTCATCGTCTGGCTGCTGACCATATTGTGGATCTGATCCGCATATACACCGGCAGCATTGACAATATAACGGCTTTTTAGCTTTCCTTCGTTCGTATCTATCGTAAAATAACCGTTTTCTTTTTGAATATGCTTCACTTCCGTATCCAATCGAAACTCCATGCCATTGCATGCCGCATTTTCAGCCAGAGCGATCGTTAACAAAAACGGGCATACAATCCCTCCGGTCGGCGCATACAAAGCGCCGGCTGTCTGCTCTGTCAGATTTGGCTCCAGCTTTAACGCCTCTTCTTTTGACAATATTTTAAGATCCGGCACTCCGTTTTCCACGCCCTTATGATATAACTCCTTAAGCCTTGGCATGTCCTGCTCGTCCAGGCAGACGACAATCGAGCCATTTCTTTTAAATGGAACATCCAGTTCTTCCGCCAGCTGCTCCATCCTCTGATTGCCAGATACGTTCAGCTTTGCCATCAAGGAACCCTTTGCCGCGTCAAATCCCGCATGCACAATCGCGCTGTTCGCTTTCGAGGTGCCGCAGCATACGTCCTCGCATTTCTCAATCACACAAAATTTTCCTTCATACCGCGAAAGCTCCCGTGCAATCGAGCATCCGGATACTCCTGCGCCTATGATACACACATCATACATATACAAACTCCTTTAATCATCTGCATTTTCTTTTTCATAATTTCTAAATTTATTCTATTTTATTTCTATCTTATTTCTGTTTTTTAATCTTCTTTCGCCCATCCATACGAATATTTCACAGCCCTGCTCCATCCTTCCAGGCAGGCGGTTCTTTCCGCCTCCTGCATCCGCGGTTTAAACACCTGGTCAATCTGCCAGTTTTTCATCACTTCTTCTTTGCCGCTCCAATAACCAACTGCAAGGCCAGCCAAATATGCCGCCCCCATCGCTGTTGTCTCCACACAGACCGGACGATGCACCGGCGCGTGAATGACATCCGCCTGAAACTGCATCAGAAAATTATTGGCGCTCGCGCCGCCGTCTACCTTTAACGTACGAAGCGTAATGCCTGAATCCGCCTGCATCGCCGCTATAACATCATTGACCTGATAAGCGATCGACTCTAAAGTGGCGCGAATCAT
Source organism: uncultured Eubacterium sp. (assembly GCA_948468465.1). Next base: position 18,120 of record CAOKJJ010000077.1, read on the forward strand.
GTGGTATTTATTTACTCCGCGCGTGATGCCTACGATCGTGCCTCTCGCGTACTGATCCCAGTATGGGGCGCCGAGTCCGGTAAAGGCCGGCACCACATAGCAGCCATTCGTATCCTTTACTTTGGAGGCCATATATTCCGTATCCTCAGAGGTATCCACTAACCGCATCTCATCTCGCAGCCACTGTACCGCCGCGCCTGCTACAAAAATAGAACCTTCCAATGCATAGTTTACCTTGCCGTCCAGTCCCCATGCAATCGTTGTCACGAGTCCGTTTTTGGAAAACACTGGCTTTTCTCCTGTGTTCAGCAGCAAAAAACACCCGGTTCCATATGTATTTTTTGCCTCTCCTGCCGTAAAACAGGTCTGTCCAAACAAAGCTGCCTGCTGATCTCCTGCCGCTCCGCTAATCGGTATCGGCCCACCAAAAAAAGACGGATCCGCCTCTCCATAGACGCAGCTGGAAGGCATTGGCTTCGGCAGCATGCATGCCGGAATATTTAATTCCTTTAAAATATCGGCATCCCATTTGCAGTCATTAATATTAAAAAGCATCGTTCGGGAAGCATTCGAATAGTCTGTAACATGCACGGCTCCTTTTGTCAGTTTCCAGATCAGCCATGTCTCGACTGTACCAAACAAAAGCTTCCCGGCTTCCGCCTGTTCTCTTGCCCCTTCCACATAGTCTAAAATCCATTTTACCTTTGTTGCGGAAAAATATGCATCAATCACAAGCCCCGTTTTATTTCGGTATGGTTCCGTCAGCCCTTTTTCTTTTAAGCTGTCGCAGTACTCAGAGGTACGCCTGCACTGCCATACAATTGCATGATAAACAGGCTCTCCGGTCTCCTTGTTCCATACAATCGCTGTCTCCCTCTGGTTCGTAATGCCGATCGCCGCAATATCGGCCGCTGTAGCCCCGATTTTCTGCATCGCTTCAACGGCCACGCCAAGCTGCGTCGACCAGATCTCATTCGCGTCATGCTCCACCCATCCCGGTTTTGGGAAATACTGGGTAAACTCCTTTTGCGCCACGCTGCACATTTCCCCTTTTTCATTAAATAAAATGCATCGGTTGCTCGTAGTGCCTGCATCCAATGCCATAACATACTTCGCCATCATCACATGCTCCTCTCTGCAAATATTTATAAAAATCCCATTAGCTATGTGTATTTTCTATAAATCAACCTCAATTTCGCTCAATTGTATTATATATTATAACTATATTCTTGTCAAAAGTTTCTATATATTTTATTTCAGCTTGACCAATCCGCAAACATCCAATACAATAAATATTAGGAAAAATGACACTGAGATAAATGGATAAGGAGATCATAACATGAATATGAAACGAAAACTGATCCTGTTAGAAACGCTGTCTCTCCTGGCTCTGAGCGTAATTTTGATTGTGGGCAGCCTGGTGCTGTCCGTCGGAGAAATGAATGTACGGATAGAAGAGACATTACGAACTGCCGTATATGGTTTTCACGGTGATACTTCCTATTTGAGAAATCAGGGAGAAAATATTGATATTACCGTATTTGAAGGAGACATCCGTACAGAAAGCTCCATTGAAGGCGCGGTCGGCACAAAAGCAAGCGCTGAGGTAGTGAAACAGGTGTTAAACGGTAAACAAACTCATTTTGACACTGATATCAATATCAACGGTACTGCTTATTATGGCTATTATATTCCAACGGATACCGGCATGCTGTTTGCCGGAAAGCCGAAAAATGCCATTACAAAGTTTATCAGAGCCTCCCTTTTGCTGCTGATCGGAATCGGAGCGGCTGCCTTTATTATCTGCGCCGTTATCTCCGGAATTATATCCAATTCCATATCCAAGCGGATCCGGCGTGCCGCTGACTGCCTGGAAGTGCTTGCCAGCGGGGATTTAAGCCGTGAATTTCCAACGGTAAAAGCAGACAGCAAAGATGAAGTTGACATTATCACACACGCTGTTTATGACCTGCAGCTCCAGCTAAAAGATATCGTCACAAGCATCACAAAACAAAGCGGGCAGCTAAAGATCAGCAACACTGAATTTACAGACAATTTCAGCGTTCTTGCAAAAAGTGTCACAAATATTAACAATGCCGTAGAAGGGATTGCTGTCGGCAGCGATTCTCAGGCTCAGGAAACTTCCTCCGCAAGCCAGCAAATCGCACAAATGGCAGATGTCATCGAACAAAATTCCAGAAATGCCGCAGATCTGGAACACGCGGCTGAACATATGTCCAACCTGTCCAAACAAACGAGCCGTACACTGACAGACCTGATAACCATGAACGAAACCACAACGGCCAACATCTCTACCGTATCTAAACAGACCAATGCTACAAATACTTCTGCTGAAAATATACAAAACGCCGTGCAGATGATCCAGACAATCGCTGAACAGACGAACCTGCTGTCGCTGAACGCATCGATCGAAGCTGCCCGCGCAGGAGACGCCGGAAAAGGGTTTGCCGTAGTCGCGGAAGAAATACGCAAGCTTGCAGAAGATTCTTCCAAAAGCGCCAATGAAATTGAAACGACCGTACAGGAACTTTTAACAAATTCCGGCATCAGTGTACAGAAAATGAATGAAGTAAGCCAGGATGCCGCTGTTCAAAAAGAAAAGCTGCAGCATACAAGCAATGACTTTGAAGACCTTATGCATGAAATACAATCTGTCTATGCCGCCTCTAAAAATATTTATGAACAGACCAAGCGTCTGGAGGAGCAAAAAAATACCATCCATAATGTTGTCCAGCATCTGGCATCCATTTCCGAAGAAAATGCCGCCACTACGCAGGAAACGAGCACAAGCATGCAGGAGCTTTCCAACACAATTGAAGGCTGCAGACAAGAGACTGTCGTTTTAACCGATCTTAGCGATCATCTGAAACAACAGACAAGCAGGTTCAAACTATAAAATAATGATTGAAACTTTTATTGAAAGTGATATAATAGGGTTATTATTAGATTTTTTGTGCCGTTTTACCGGTACAATGGATTTGATGCACCTTGACAAGCGAATATCGTATTGTATTTGAATAACCAAATTCAAGGAAACAAAAAATCATGTTACTGTCAGCCTCTAAGCTTTCACGTAACATAATCATCATGAAAAGGGAAAAAGTATGCTGAACAAGATAAAAGATATGAAAGTAGAGAAAAAGCTGAGCACTTGCTTTGCCTTCACTGTTATTATAGCAAGTATTGCAGCGGTTCTCGGATTGATCATTTTATTATACACCAACATTGCTTATAATCACGCATTGATAAACAACGGTTTCTCGCAGGGTGAAATTGGTATTTTCAGTACATATCTGAGCAAGGAACCAATTATCGTCAGAGAATTGATTCTTTTACAGGACGAGGAATCTATGAAAGAATCCGAAGACGAACTAACTGCTATAAAAGCATTAACTGACGAAGCTTATGAAGCGCTCAAACCGCATTGCCAGACGAAAGAAGAACTGGCATACATTGAACAGATTGACACTCTTCTTCCTGCATATCGTGCTTTATTTGATGAAGTAAAAACACTTGCCAGGAACAACCAAAATGAAGAAGCATTTGATCTGCTGATTGAAGAAGCAAAACCTACTTACAAGCAGCTTACAGACGCAGTAGAAGCTCTGATCGATCTGAATGTGGCCAACGGAAACAGCTCATCCAAAAGATTAAACATGCAGGCATATTTTATGGTTGCCGTTATGGTCATTATCATCATTGTTTCTATTATTATAGCTTTG
>CAOKJJ010000078.1 GCA_948468465.1 uncultured Eubacterium sp.
GCACAAACTGTATAATCCTTAATTTTTCTGCCTGAACTTTCTGTTCCAATTTATTTCAGCTGCCGATAATCATATTCCCTGCCTGCATTTTGGTAAATTTGACACTCTTTTACCCAATTTTCATCATGTATTCCAATATTTTAACAAAATGTTCTTTCATTCCTATTATCTCTGCATCTCTAATAATTATCTCCAAACGATGATTAAAAGTCTCTGTTGCTAAATAATCTGCTTTATATTTATTTAGCATATGGCAACTTGCCAAAAGATAATTTACTGAATTTCCAGATACTCCTGTAGTAGAATAAGATGATTCTAATAGCACCTCATTTACAAAAGCAGCTTTATATCTTTTTGCCAACCGTAATGCTAAATCATAATCCTCCAGTGCCTTTAAATTTGTATCAAATCCCCCTGCTTTCGCCAAACATTCTCTTCTGATCAGCATAGAAGGACAAGCTACCATATTATCATACAGTAGCTGTTTATATATATTTCCAATTTTTTTTTCTAAAGGTATTTCTTCTGATGGTAAAATAGCATATTGGTTTTTACCAAAATTATATATAATTTTATGATAGCAAAAGCCTGTATCTGTTTCCGATTTTTTCAGAATCTCCATTTGTTTTTGTAATTTATCTAAAAACCACAAATCATCTGAATCTGCAAAAGCGATATAATCAAATAATGCTTTTCCAATTCCATAATTTCTAGCTACCGAAGGCCCGCTATTTTGTTCTAACCTAAAATAACGGATTCTGTCATCTGTGATACTATATACAAGCTCTTTTGTCTGATCCGTTGATGCATCATCTATAATCAGCAATTCGAAATCTGAATATGTCTGAGTCAATATACTATCTATCACATTACTTAACATATTACAGCGATTATATGTAGGTAATATAATACTCACTTTTTCCTTTTTCATAATATTTTACTCCTTAACACAACAATACCTGCATCCTTTCCTGAAAAGTAAAGTCCCTTTTCACCCTTTCCAATCCTTTCCTTGCAATACTTTTACGCAATGATTCATTTTTAAGGTAAAACTCTGTTTTCATTAATAACTCTTCCATATCCTGATACACTTCACATTCTTCTCCAATGTGAAAATATTCGGATAATTCGATCTGATAATTACTTAATATAAATCCACCGCATCCTGCAATGTCCAATATACGTAATGGTATACCACTGGATATCGTTTTTAATGTACAATTTAAATTTATCTTACTAGCTGCAAATACTTTTGGCATCGTTGTATCATAATCTGCATAACCACAAAATTTTACATTTGCCAAATTTTGATCAAATTGTCTTGTATACACATTTACATTAAAATGTGCCGACAATAATGCAAGCATCATAAAACGTTCTCTTCTCGTAACTTCGCTTGCCAACAAAAACTCCAATTCTTCACGACTAATTTGAAATTTTTCAGAAACCGACTTATATATTTCATTCATTTTTATTAATAATTTTTCCGTTACTAAATCAGAAATAAGATATCCCCCATATATTTTCAGTTGTGCGTTTATAATTCCTTCAAAATATCCTTTCAAATATTCACTTAAAGGAGCTGTAATATAAGCATAATCCGTATGATACAAACTTCCAACCATTGAAACATCCATATCGGGTATCTGCCTTCCTGACATAATTGCCTGATACCATAATTCTGGATCCACAGCCAAAGGAAGATGATTAGCATTTATGCCTTTTTTTCTATATGATTCAGCCTGCACACGGTCAAAAAAATATATAGCATTGCAGGAATTTTTCATTGGTGTCAAATTTCTTATATGTATCGGTGAATCATACACCCATGAAACATATAAAATTCCTACTCTTTCACATAACTCAGACACTAAAGGTGCAAAATTTACAGACAACACTTTGCTATATTTCACACTCCTTAATTTTTCAATAAATAAACAACAAAATTGTTCATCCTTTTCCCAATCCTCAAACTCATAAAAAAATACATCGTACATAATATTAAGTACTTGAAGTGCTTTTTCTATTCCACGGTTCATAAAAGATGACCATTGAAAAAATAATATTTTTTGCATAATTATAAACGTCACCCTCTCAACAGCATTTGAAAATCTTTTCATTAACGTACCATATAACTGCATAATGAATTTATAGCGGCTAATTTCCTTATCCCATCAGAGCACATACAGATAAATTTTTCGGCTTGAACTTTCTATACCAATTTACTGCAGTTCATGATAATCATTTTCCCTGCCTGCATTTTGGTAAATTTCACACAAAATCTGTCTTGTTCTTAATTGATCAGTTACAACACACTTAATATCATTCATAATCATTACTTTACACATAACCCAGGATACATTTGTTCCTAAAATATAAGAAATATCTTCCTGTAATACTTTTCCTAAAGAAAAATTTTCTAAACATTCCTGAACCCTACGGTAATGCTCTATCCATAGATTTAATTCATCCGTATATTGCCTCAATCCTGAAATACCTCTTTGCTGCTCTTGCTCTGCAATATATAACAACTGTTCAATGATTGGAATTTCACCCTTAATATCAGATAATTCCAGTCGAATATCCGGTCTTAATTTTTGATATTCATAGAACATTTGTCTGGCTTCTGTTAACTTTCCCATTTTCACTAACTGCGCCATGGCCAATTTAAATTCTACTGTTTCTGCTTTTTCTGCTGTAATTCCAATTTGCCCTTTATAAACCTTCAAATGATGTTTATCAATCCACACTTTCATTAATAGTTCTGAAAGAAATCCAAATATACGCCGATGATATAAATCATAAGATGTTACATCAATCTGCTTTTCCAATTCAAAAAATATATCAAACAGCCATTGCGCATAGGCATCAAATATATCTTTTGAAGTCACCATCAAATTTCCATAATATCCGCTGTTTCCTGAAAATACACGTTCTAATTCTGTAATATATTCAGGATACTTTCTTTTGATAACATTCTCTGTCAAAATCAAATCATTTATATTGTGTGCTTCTCCATAACTCTCACGATAACTTTTATCAGATTTTATTTCATCTGAAGTTATAATATCAAAGTCTTCTAATATTTTTTCATACTCATTTTGATTTAACAACGCTCCTTTTTTATTAAAAAAATAACGTCTATAATGGCAAACGCCTACAATATCCACATCCTGCACATTTTTCCAAACCCAATATACACCTGTCAGTTCTCCATAATACTTGTTCTGTTCAGAGATCGAATCACCCGTATTATCTCCAAGATATCCCAAATCTTTAGCAGATGCACGTCCTACATGCAATGGTATATATATGGGATTTTTGGGCTCGTCAAACTTCTTATGCGTCATTGTAAATATTTTTACATTCATATTTCATCTCCTAACACCTATATTCCTGCATAAATATCTTTCTGTTTCGAAAATAATTTTTTAGATTATAAAATCCATCATCATGAATACACCATGCTTCTTTCTGATTTGGAACTACTACTTTATATCCTTTCCGGATAAATTCCTGGCTCTGTGAAATATCATAAAAATCCCAATCTTTAAATAAATCTTCCCTCCATGGAAGATCATATTGTGTTGCCATTAAAAAACCGTCTATAGCCTCCACACTTTCCCATAAGCCATGAACCTCTCCTATCACACTTTCCATAGATTCATATATAATATTTGCATACAATTTGCCAATTCTTGGCCCATCCCACATAATTGCATTTTCCGGCAGTTTAGGAGCGCCTACCATTCCTATCATACCTACTTCAGCATTTTCAAAAATATTAAGCATATCTCGTATAAAGTATGGATAAACGATAAATACATCCTGATGGATATACACTTTATATTTTGCATCGCTGTGCTTCATAGCTTGATTATAACCAGCGGCCATAGAACAAGCGTCTTTTATATTATAAATCTCTTTCTCATAACCTTCTGGTACATATAAATGTTCCAGGTACTTTCTTTCTTCTTTTTCATAGTTTTCATTATTTACACATGTAATAAAACATATTTTTTCAGCATTACAACTCATTAACCATTCTCCATTCCGTAATTTTTTCAAACAAAAAAGTTCAAACAAACTAAACTGCTTAAATCAATCTTTTCTATTGAATTATCTTATGTCTTTCGCATCACACTTTGTTTGATTTTCTCTAATAAATATACGGCTGGTTCATATTCAGGCTTCTGCTCAATGACAAATTCCAATACTATCATTGCTTTTTCAAATATTCTTTCTTCCAGCAGAGCATTCACTAATAGCAAATAATACTCAATTTCTTTTACGCCATCCAAGCCAAGCAGTACTCTCCATGATTCGTTTGTAATTGTATTTTTGTTCAAATAAACAACGATCTCATTTTCACTGCCGTTTTGTTTATAAAACAGTTTCCACATCAATTCCTGTAATCCCACCGCTGCTTCCATTTCTTTTTGTGGTATTCCATTGATGTCCGCATCACACATGATACCATATGAACGCAGTTTTTTACGTACTCTGTAATTTCCTTTCCAGTTCTTTTCTATAAAAAGCAACATATATACTTCATATCCTTTTAAACCAGTCTGTTCAAATATGTTTTCCAGCTTTAAAACCAGCTTTAACGGCCTCATAACGGATGTTGTAATCATCGTTTCAAGCGTTTCCACAGACGTGTCATGAAGTTTTATAAACGAAATAAACTCTTCTGTTATCTCATTCCCAATCTCAAAATCCAGACGATATAAAATCATCTTTAACTGAAACAAATAATCTGTCAGCTCATGAACTGTCCTACCCTGTTTCAAAATAGTCTGCTTGGTTCCTTCTTCATCTTCTCTTTCCCAAATACACATCACCAGATACATATTGGCATACACATCTGTTTGTTTATAGTGCTCAAATAATTCTCCAGGCAAAAACATGCTCTTTAATTCCATAAGAGCATCTCTGCTTCCGATTGAAAGCAGCATATCCATTTTCTTTATTACATCAGGAAGTTTTTCTCCGTATGTGCTCTGCCATTTTTCCTCCTCTGCTTCCTGTCGAATTGCATCCTGTTCTGTACCAAGAAGATCATTTTGTTTATTTATTTCCATATTCTTTTAAATACACACTCCTTTCCTTATAATAATTATTAATATTCAGGATTCCGTCATCGTGGATGCACCAGGGCTTGTCTGTAAATGGCACAACAATTTTATAGCCTCTCCTGCAAAATTCCATGCTTTGGGAAAGGTCATAAAAATCCCAATGATGAAACAGATCTTCTCTCCATGGAAGGTCATATTGGGTTGCCATCAGCAGGCCGTCCACCGCATTTACTTCTTTCCATTTTCCGGTAATTTCTCCAAATAAATAAGAATCTGCCTTATATACGCTGTTTGCATACAGCATACCAACTCTGTCGCTATACCAGATGACAGAACTTTCTTCTATATCCAGACTTCCGACAATGCCAATCATTCCAATCGTATCATCCTGGAAAATATTGAGTAATTCTGTTAAAAAATGCTCATAAACAATAAAAACATCCTGATGCAGATACACTTTGTATTTTGCATCCGATTGATTCATCGCCTGATTATAGCCTGCTGTCATAGACTCTGCCTGTTTGATTGTCAGCATTTCCGCTTCAAAGCCTGTTGGAATTTGCAGCCGCTTAATATAATGCATACATTCTTTTTCATACAATGCATCATTTGTACACATAATAAAACAAATTTTCTTATCATTTTTACTTTTATGATTGTTCATGCGGCATTCCTCGTTTCAGTACTATCCATCCGTAATCCCCCATTTTCGCTTATATTGTCCAAGCAGCTGCGTTGGATCGTGTATTTTTTCGATACATTGCGCTGCCAGCTCATATTGCTGCAGCTGCATATATATGTCCGCCATTTCACAGTAAACAAGTTCTTTATTATCACTGCATTCATTCAGATAATACAGCATTTGAAATGCCCGTACAAAATCCCCTCGTTCTTTATACAATGCAGAGATCTTATATATCGTATCTGGCTTTTGAAATGCAGATGTGTGTATGAGCCATTTGATACATGGCACTGATATTTTTTGATCATATGCATATTGCATAAAGCTTACACAGTCTTCTGTAAATTCCAAACGCCAAAGATACATCTTCAGCTGTAAATACACAGATATCATATCCTTTATGGAATGTCTTGTATTCCAGATACATTCCGCCGAATGTTCATTTAATTCCATTTGGTATATATTAACTATAATATTTAAAATTGCGAACTCATTATCCATTTGCGCTAATTTCAGCACGTCCTCCTGCGTAAATAAAGCTGCAATTTCCTGATAGTTTTCTTCTCTTATATATTGCCCGATCTGCTGTCTGTATTTGTCATAATACTGATCAAACAAATGTTGATTTTCTGTAATTTTTCTTTGTTCCTGCTCGATTTCCGCATCATATTTTCCCATTGAGTCAAATCCCGCTCTTTTTCGTACTATTTTTCTTTATTCTTCTGTCTGTTATGTTATAATAGTTATTATAACATAACTAATTGGAGGTTTACTATGCTTTTTTTATATATTCCTGTCGCAGGAAGCAGTTCAGATCTTCCATGGTCGCTGCTGCATATGAATGAATCTGTTACTGTATACGACAGCTATGTATTTGACCCTCTGAATCCATGCAAAGAAGCTTTTGAAGCGCTGGCTCAATATCTTGCAGCACATAATTTTGACTGCCTGATTTCCTATCTGTTTGTACCGGAAATCTCAGATTTGTGTGAAACATACCACTGTAAGTATATTGGATGGATTTATGACTCACCGCTTGTTTCTCTGTTTCATCGGGCATCCTTAAATCCATGCAATTATCTTTTTATTTTCGATCATTCGGAGTATGAATATTTTTCTGCACGCAGCATTCCTCATTTATATTACCTCCCTATGGCTGCAAATACTTTACGTACTGGTTTGATAGATATCAGTACCGAAGACGAACAGCGCTACACATGCGATATTTCCTTTGTAGGAGGTTTATATGAAACAAATACATATAATTCCATCATTGGAGCTTTACCCGAAGATATCAAAAACGAATTTAAATTATATTTGCTGCAGAATATTTGCAATTGGTCTAAAGTAAGGCCCTGGCCGCGTGTTTCAGAAAAAACATGCACCTATATGCAGCAAGCTTTTGATACAGGCAAATGGAACCGCATGGATATGGATCCGGATCTTTTTCTTGGAATCGCATTATTATCCAGAAAACTTGCTGAAATTGACCGTATCACTGTATTGAATACGCTGGTAGATTCATTTTCTGTCCATTTGTATACATCCAGCGACAGTTCATTTCTGCAAAACGTTCATGTCCATCCTGCTGTCAGTTATGACACTGACATGAATAAAATTTTTTATTTAAGTAAAATCAATTTAAATATTACGCTTCCTTCTATTGAAACAGGTATTCCGCAGCGTATTTTTGATATTATGGGATGCGGCGGTTTTGTACTGACAAATTACCAAAAAGATCTGGAAAAACATTTTACAATAGGAACAGATCTGGAAGTGTTCCGTAATTTAGATGAATTAAAGGAAAAAACATCTTATTATCTGACGCATGAAAAAGAAAGGATCAAAATTGCAATGAACGGATATCAAAAAGTCCGGGAACATTTTTCTTATCAGCATCAGTTAAGCCAGATTTTAAATATCATAAAGGAGGACATGCAATGAAGCTCTTGTTTTACCGTTATGGCAGTATATGCGAGCCGGATATCATTGCCGGATTCAGGGAACTGGGCCATACGATCATTGAAATGACACAGGAAATAACAAATAAATCACTGCTTCCAAGTGAATGTGTACAGCTTGTTACAAAACAACTATTTGCAGAACCTGTGGACTTTGTTTTCAGCATTAATTTTTTTCCATTTTTAAGTGATGTTTGCCAAATATTTCATCTGCCCTATTTATGCTGGTCAGTAGATTCGCCCGTAATGGAATTGTTTTCCCTGTCTATCGAACATTCCTGCAATCGAATCTTTCTGTTTGACCGCGCACAATATCATGAAATACATCCCTTTAATCCCGGCCATGTATTCCATCTGCCGTTAGCTGTCAATATTGATCAGAAACAACAGGTCATCCGTTCCGCATCGGCTGACTTAAATAACCATTTTTCCTCGGATATTTCTTTTGTAGGTTCATTATATACAGAAAAATGTCCTTATGATAAACTGACAGATGCCCCGGAATATTTATCTGGTTATCTGGATGGCTTAATAGAATCGCAAATACTCATTTATGGCGGATATTTTATTGAAGATCTGTTAACAGATGATATCATCAATCAATTTAAACAACACCTGCCAGGCTTTTATTCCCCTCCTTATGAGTCCCATTTGACAGATCGTATGACTGTTGCGCAGCTATACATTGGAAGTAAAATCTCAGCTGTCGAACGGGTTCGTATCATGGAACTTTTATCCAGCAGATTTTCGGTTGACCTTTATACTGCCAGCGATACCTCCTCCCTTCCTCGTGTTCATAATCGGGGATTGGCAAAAACACTGGAAGAAATGCCCCTGGTATTTCAAAACAGCCGTATCAATCTAAATATTACTTCAAAAGGAATCCGCAGCGGCATTCCGCTTAGGATATTCGATATTCTCGGCTGCGGCGGCTTCTTACTGACCAACTACCAGACAGAACTGGAAGATTTATTTTCGCCTGGGGAAGATTTTGCAGTTTATGAAAGTCTGGAAGATTTGTCCGAAAAATGCAGTTACTATCTGTCACATGAATCAGAACGAAAAGAGATTGCCCACAATGGCTTTGAAAAAGCTGCCGCGCAGCACACTTATCAGATTCGTCTGGAACAAATGTTAAAACTTGCATTTGATATGGGCTAACATGTATTATCACAGGAGGATTCTATGGATATACTATTTATTGACTGGGGATGTTTTGGAAAAGCAGACGCTGTCTTTACTTTGGAGCAAATGGGATATCAGCTTACGATGTTTGCGCACAAAGATTTTCAGGAACGGATCAGCACTGCGTATAATGAAGCATTTTCAGATATTGTATCAAATAAGAAATTTGTTTTCTGCTTTTCATTTAACTTTTATCCTGTAGTCGCAGAAAATTGCAAACGTCATAACATACCCTATATATCAATTATTTATGACAGTCCTTTTGTAGCGTTGTATTCTTACACATTGGCCTACCCGACCAATTATGTATTTATTTTTGACAAACAGGAATATTTAAAGCTTCATCATATGGGTATCCCAACTGTATATTATATTACCCTGCCTGTTAACGGCAGCATTATCGATTTTTTAAGCAAGAAAGAATTTAACCGTGAAAAATTATCTGCTGAAATCTCATTTGTAGGTTCACTTTATAATGAAGATCATAATTTTTTCGATTATCTTGCAGATGTAAATGACTACACAAAAGGATTTTTAGATGCCATTATGGAAGCGCAGCTGCGGATATATGGATATAATTTTTTAGAAAAAGTTCTTTCAAACCCTAAAATATTAAACGAATTGTTACAAGTATCTCCATATGCCAATGACCGTTATGGTATTGAGACGCCCGAATATATTTACGCGAATTATTATCTTTGCCGTAAAATAACATCTATGGAACGGATTCGTCTGCTGACTGCTGTTGCAGAACGATTTCCTTTAAAATTATTTACTTTGAATAAAGATTTCAAAATTCCGAATGTACAAAATATGGGTGCGGCTGATTATTATGCGGAAATGCCGTATATATTTGCTAACAGTAAAATCAATCTGAATATTACCTTAAAAAGCATTCAATCAGGCATTCCCCTGCGTGCGATGGATATTCTAGGCGCAGGAGGTTTTCTGTTAACGAATTTTCAGGCGGATTTTCTGGACTGTTTCATCCCTGATGAAGATTTTGTTTATTTTACAGATCCGGACGATATGCTTACAAAAATAGAGTATTATTTATCTCATGATAAAGAGCGCAAAGAGATTGCAGTAAATGGACACCAAAAAGTACTGCAAAACCACAGTTTTGAAAAATGCTTTCAGCATATTTTATCTATTGTATTTGGTTAAAAAAAATAAGACCGGAAATTCCGGTCTTATTTTTATGATAGTCGCTATAACAATTAACCCAGTAAGGATAAAACACCCTGGTTGGACTGATTAGCCTGAGCAAGCATAGACTGGCCAGCCTGAGCAAGAATGTTGTTCTTGCTGTATTCAACCATTTCATCAGCCATATCTGTATCACGAAGACGAGATTCAGCAGCCTGTGTGTTTTCAGAAATGTTATCCAAGTTAGCAATTGTATGCTCAAGTCTGTTCTGTAATGCACCTAAGTAAGAACGTTGCTCAGATACACTGTTAATAGCACTTTGAATACTAGCCATTGCGCTACCCGCAGAACTATAAGAAGAAACGCTCAAATTAGTTACTTTCAGTGAGCTAGCATTCATATTGCTGATAGAGATACCGATTGCCTGACCGCTTAAAGAACCAACCTGAAGGTTCTTGCCTGAGAAGGAACCATCAATCAAGTTCATTGTGTTGAACTGTGTTGTAGACTGAATTCTGTCGATTTCAGATACTAACTGGTTGATCTCTTTCTGAACTGCATTTCTATCAATTGTTGTATTTGTATCGTTAGCTGCCTGAGTAGCTAATTCATTCATACGCTGTAAGATAGAATGTGTTTCAGCTAAAGCACCTTCTGCAACCTGGATTAAAGATACACCATCCTGTGCATTGTTAGAAGCTTTGTTAAGGCCTCTGATCTGGCTTCTCATTTTTTCAGAAATTGTTAAGCCTGCAGCGTCATCGCCAGCGCGGTTAATTCTGTAACCAGAAGATAATTTCTCTGTAGATTTTGCCTGTGCAGATGTTGTAACGCCTAACTGTCTGTTAGCATTCATTGCTGTAAGATTGTGCTGTACTACCATAATTTTCCTCCTTGAATTTAATGCATCTTCCATGATGCATGTGCTATTTTTATTTGTTTCGCGCATCTGTTGAAATGGCCGTACGCTCCATTCGAACTTCTGCTTTGCAAGTAACAATTGTTATCTTGTTTACTTGTATTATATATCGGATGTAACTTTGAATACTTTATAGATAATTTCAAAATTTTTACTTACTTTTTATTGTCCATAAACTGTGCATCCACATACTGCGTTTTTGTCATGTTGCGGTAATATTGGTTAACTGCTCTATGACTTGCTTTGACTTCGCGCACCTGTTTCTTTACAGATTCAAATTTTTCCTGTGCCAGCTTATAATTGCGCTGTTCTTCTGCCTGAATGCTGTTGCCTGCTGCCGTTACCTGCCGAATTAATTCCTGCAGCTTTTGAATCTGTTCTTTATACTGATCTCTGCCTGCGTCCAGCTGCTTGCTGATACGGGCATAGATCTCCTCAAACCCCTGGTCCAGCAGCTCCAATTGATCTACCAAAGCTGCCTTTGTATTAATATTTTCTTCAAAATCCTCCGGCGCTAATTCTTTATCTAATAGCAAAATACGCTGCTGCTCATTTTTCTCCCGTATTTGGCTCAGGATTCCCAGTTTCTTTTTCAGACTCTGTTCCAAAATACCCAAATAATTTTCTTCTGACATACCGGCGCCTTTCTAAGGAACCGTCCATCAATAACTTTTACGGACAGTTCCTAACATACAGCTCAGCCTGCGGCTTTGCTTAAATCGTTGCGTTTTTTCTCATTACTTCTTTCCATGTATCGCGCATGGTACGCAGATGCTTGAGCACTTCTTCCAGCATCTTTTCATCTTTCTTGATATTTGCTTTTCTGAGAGTTTCCTGCAAATATTGATATACATTATCAAAATCTTTTGCAACTGGATATTTAAAGTTAAGTGTAGACTGAAATTCTTCAATAATACGTTCTACTTTAATGATATTCGTATGTGCTTTTTGAATATCGCGTTCCTTGATTGCAACAATCGCCATATTACAGAACTTAATTGCACCATCATACAGCATCAGGGTGAGTTCTCCTTTTGATGCTGTCATGACTTTATTATTTGCATATGCTGCATATCCGCTATTTGTTAACATCCTAGTCCTCCGTGATCTAAAGATATTTTATGTTACGGCTTTGTCAGGGACAAAACCGTAACGTATTTTTCATCATGAACCAAGCATTCCTGCGAATGCTGACTGCTGGCTCTGCAGTTTTGCCAATGCTGTTTCCATAGCTGCAAATTTCTTATAGTAGGAATCTTCCATCGCTGTTACTTTTTCTTCCCATGCACTGATCTTCTTTGTGTAGTCACTGTAAGTCTGTGCCATAGCTTTGTCGTTGTAAATAGACTGATAAGAACGCAGAGTTGTACTGGACATCTTATCTTTGAGATTATCGTACAAGTTGCTTGTTACGTTTCTCATAATCTCTACAACTTTATCCGGATCCGAATTCAGCATTTCCATAAGCTTATCTGCATTTGCGGAAGTTGTATCATCATCCGGATCGCCGTCAATATGGAAAATATTTCTCGTAGCCGCGGTTGTATTAAAATAATTGCCTGTCTTAATACCTAATGTAGCAAGGCTGTATTTTTTATCGCCTATCTCAACTACAGACTGCATAGCGGAAGTCATAGCTGTGATGAGACTGCCTAATGTACTGTCCCGGCGCAGCAGGGAACCTTTTACTTTCTTTTCCCATTCTGCAATATCGGATTCGGTCAGCGCCTCTTTTTCTTCTGATGTTAACGGCTCGTATCCTTTTGCTGATTCCGCATTATATAAGGAAGCCATTTCACCGATAATGCTGTTGTATTCGGTGATAAAATCCTTGATCTTATCGTAAAGGCCCTGCGTGTCTGTTGCTGTTGTAATTGTAATATCTTCCGTCGTTTTTGCGTTTGCCTGAATTGTTAATCCATTGATATTAAATTTGTTTGAAGAAGATGTAAACTCAACGCCGTTTAAATAAATCTGTGCGTCTGTCGCGGCTTCTTTATTTCCATTAATCAATGAACTGTCATAACGATTTGCGAAATAATCCACCTTCTTTGCAAGTTCCTGTGCATGCGCAGTAATATCTGCAGCTGACATATTCGCTTTGACATTAGCGCCATCCAGCAGATGATATGCTTTCATTGCTTCGGCATCATCGTAGATGCCGTTCTGCAGATCTTCAATATCAAGGTTATTCTGTTCAATATTATTTTTATAACCTTCCGCCATGATAGAAGCATCCGCGCTTGTTGCTCCCGTCGGCAGTTTATATTTATTACTATTTGCCGGATCTTCATATGCTTCAACAATCTTCTTATTGCTTTCATACGCCTTAGCCTTCTGATACAGCTCCGTCTCTACCTTAACCGGATTTCCGTTTTTATCCAGAACATCGTTTCCGTTTTCGTCTTTTTTGTTTTCATATCGATCAATGCCGCCGGCAGCCATGATCTGATCAAAACGATCTGAACCCTTGAAAGCATTCGGGTCTCCCTGTGTATCCTCTACCAGCTTTCCCGTACCATCATCAATATACATCTTTTCACGGTCAGCGTCTGACATATTCGCAAGCTGTGATAAATAGGATGCTGCTTTATCATCTATATTGCTAAGCTCCAGTATATCATGCTGACTGCTGTATGCATTCAGATACTTAATTGCCGCTGTTTTTTCGGCATTTTCCATCTGTTTGCCTTCAATCTGCCCTTTTTTATTTTCTTGCTGCTGTTTCAGCTGTACAAGTTTTGTTATTTCAGATTCCAGAAATGTCTGTGTATCTGCAGGATTGCCTTTATAATACTGTTTCCATTCGTCTACGATTTCTGATGATGCCGTATTGACACCCAATGCATGCAGAGCCTTAGCGCCATTTTCATCCATCCCGACAAGCGAGAAATCATTTTCTACACCAGTTTCTTTAGATGCAATAAAGATTCTCTGGTTATTCGCATCATAAGTAGCCTTTACCCCTGTGCCGGAGTCGTTGATTTTTTTAATAAAATCATCAATCGTATCCGTCTCTTTCAGCTCAATCTCCTTGCTGACGCCGTTTCCGGTAATCTGAAACGTTCCGGAACCTGAAAAAGTACGATCCAGATAATTCAGTTTCGCTGAACTGCCTCTTTTGTTGTTCTTGATCTGGTCACCAGTTAAATAACCGCCTTTTGCTGTTGATGAGATTTTCAGTGTCTGCGTACCGTTAACCGCATTTGAACCGGCCGTTACTGTCGCTTTTGTAGAATCGGATACTGTTGTTTTTTTCATATTATAACCAGAAGTAAAACGCAGATTATCCAGTGATTTATATAAATTCAACACTTTAGCATTCAGACTTTTCCATTTATCCTGTGTCCAGGATACTTTTGTCTGCTGCTTTTTCAGCTTATCCCCTTTTGTCCTGTATGCTGAAACCAGCTCTTTAATAATGGAATCTGTATCCAGACCTGAATTCAGCCCGGTAACTCGAATTGTCATATTACTCTACCTCCTTAACCCTTTTCATCTACCATAATTCCAGCCATTTCCCAGACTTTTTGTATCATGTCCAGCGTTTCTTCCGGCGGATATTCTTTAATCACGTCTTTAGAATCTTTGTCTACAATTTTAATCATCACGCGATTCGTTCCCTCGTGAATGCCAAAAACCGCTTCTGTCTGAGCCATCATATTTTTTTTCAGCTTATCCACGGCCTGCTGGAGCTGTCTGCTTGTCTGGTGGCCACTGCCGCTTCCCGTTTCCTGATCAGGCCTGTCTTCCGATTTGCCCCGGACAGGCTGCAAAGGTTTCGCAGTCGGATCTTCAGCCACGCTGGATGCAGGTTTGCCGCCTTCTGCTTCTGATGCAGATTTTTCCGTCTTTACAGAATCTTTTACCTGAACCGGCTTTGCTGCGCCTGGCACACTTCCCTGATACGCCACCGCAGCTGATTTCATTGCTTCAATCGCCATCTTCTCCACCTCCTTGTGAATACTTTTGTAACTATTGACATTACTGCTTTTCGTTTGCTGTATATATCGGTAAAAATCTTTAAATCATTAGCTTGTGATGAGGGCTTTTCATGACATCTTATTTTCCTTCCGAAAACATTTTTAATGCTTTTAAGCTGGCTTCGCTTGCCGCCGCTTCGTTTTCTTTTTGTATCTGAAGATGTACTTCTTTTCGATAGATGGGTACTTCCTTTGGAGCAGATACGCCTATTTTCACCTGATCACCGCGGATTTCCAGGATCGTGACTTCAATGTTGTTGTTCAGCACCAGTGCTTCCCCTTTTTTTCTGGTCAGAGCCAGCATATCTACTCACCCGCTTTCTTTTTATTCAAAATATCATAAATCTTATATTTAATCGGATAGTCATCTTCCACAATCATCTGCGCGCCCTGCAGATTGTCGGTATTAATTACAAAAGGAGCTTTCAGATTCACAGACATCTCTTCTATTTTTTGCGGAACAGTAATTGTGACAAGAATAAATGCGTTCTCTTCTGTGATCTTTCCGAGCGGTTCCAGCCCTTCTTCATTGACAACCAGCTGGTAATCCGGCTTTACATCCAGCGGATTTATAACAGGCAGTGCAAATGACGGATCATCCATAGACTGCAGCCATTTGATGCTTCCTTTTCCTTCTTTTTCTTCATCATGAATCAACGTAAAATTCTGCAGATCCGGAAATCCTATGATGCCTTCTTTTAATTTGATGATTTTATCATCCTGGATGTCTATCTCACCAAATAATCTTGTATTTGCCTTCATTGTATACTCCTTCTAAATAAAGTCAAGCAATGTCATTTTGCCGATCTTAGCCGCTGCCTGCAGCGCTGACTGATATGCTACGGAAGCTGAGGTATAATTAATTACAAGGTCTGACAAATCCATATCCTCATTCATTGATTTTAATTCTTTGAAAGTAGATTTCTGCACGCTCATTCGATTTTTTGTCAGTTCCACGCGCGCCTGACGCCCGCCCAGGTTTGTAATTCCGAGATTAATGTCATCCAAATATCCCTGGAATTTATCAATATAAGCGCTGTACGTATCGTGCATGCTCTGATTTGCGTAATCACGCTGTTTTTTTGCCGCGTCGAGCCATTGATTATACTTTTCAATTTCGCCTGCACCTGCTGTTTTTATTTTTTCTTCCAGTTCGCTTACAATTTTATTGGCGGAAATCGCATACTGCACAACATCAATCAGCTCCGTAATGTCCCGCCGTATATTTGGATCAAATACATCTCTTGCCTCGGTATTGATCTGCATCTGCTGGCCGTTTGCTATATTATATTTGATTGCCTGTGTAATCCATTCACCCTTTTCGTCAAAGTTTTCATATACAATGTCGTCTCTTTCTGACATGTATCTTGTACAGTTGAAAAAGTATTCCGGATGCAGCTCTCCTTCTTCAAAACCGTTTTTATCGTATGTAAAAGAAAATGTCGCTTTTCCTGCATCAAATAACTGCGCTGTCTGATCTGTAAAAATAAGTTCGCCGCTCGCATTGTCAAATACGATTTCATTGTCAGCAACATCGTAGCCGTTCTTTCTTAAATCAGCCGTATCCCTGACTTTGTATGTGAGTGTCTGGCCGTTAACATTCGCTGTTAATTCCGGCGCTGTAGCAGAATAATTCACAGATACTGATTTCGGCGGCTCTGCAGTAATGTTTGGCAATGGCTGTGGCGGTGTTGTTGTAAAATCATAATCTGATGTTTTATACAGCTGCGTCGTATATGTGCCATTTGCAGGGTTTCTAAACTGACTTTGTACAGCTGTATAACCGCTAGGAGCGTTTACATCAATAACCGGGACATTTGGAGTCGCAGTTGTATCCATTCCCATTGTAAAGGTACACCCATCAACACCGACGGTCTTTCCGTCTGCTGACATCGTCATGGTACTTTTTGCACCCGTCGTCTTGTCTGTAAACGTGATACTGAGTGAATTCTGATCTGCGGTAATATTATCATAAGACAAACGAAGCCTGTTCAGCTGTACGTCATCAAAAACCGGAATGTCAGCCGGTGGAATCGGAGGATTTGTCGTCTGATCACCAAAAATGTTTGTATGTGAAGTATCATCAAATCTTCCCTGATAATATTCTTTCTTTTCAATTTCTTTAAAATTAAATGTTTCTGTAATTTTATAGTGTTCTGCCTTTGCTTCAGCAGTACTCATGAATGTTACGTCCTGATTTGTTTTATAACCAGTGAAAATAGTTCTCTGGTCATAGTCTGCGTTGCCTTCGCTGTATATCTGCTGCTGCAGTGACTGCAGTTCTTTTAATATCGCTTCACGGTTTTCTGGCTGGAGCGGGTCATTCGTGCCATAGATCGCCTGTTTTTTAGCGTCCGTGATCAGGTCCTTCATATTAAGCATTGCTGTCTGTGTACATTCCATCCAGGATTCTGTATCTGGTATATTATTTTCATGATACTGCGTAATTGTACTCAAGGTACTGCGCAGGCGCAAAGCACGAATGGCAATAATCGGGTTATCTGAAGGTTTTGTTATTTTTTTCTGTATGGACATCTGGTTATTCGTATAATCCACGTTCGCTCTGTTTGCATTAATATTAGATTTTGTCCGCTTCACGATCATGGAATTGGTTACTCGCATCATAACTGTCCCCTCCTTTATACGCCGGTCTGTGTGATCAGACGATCATACATCTCGTTCATTGTTGATATAATCTTGGATGCCAGATTATATGCGTTCTGGAATTTTACAATATCCATGCCTTCTTCATCTTCATCCACACTTGATATTGACATCCGGTAAGTATCTATCGTATTGCCTATATCGCCGTAATTGGAGCTTAAAATGTCTGCTTCCTGCCGGTCTACCGTGATATCCGTAACGATATATTCCAAGAACTGATTGCCGCCGGATCCTCTGTAAATCACTGTTTTCGACTGCAGCTCCAGCATCATGTCTACCAATCCGGCTTCGCTTTCATCCGTATCCGTGCGGATAGATGTCGCAAAGTAATTCGGATCTTTCATACTTTTATCATTTACAGCCACATTTCCGGCAGTCATCTGATAATAATTGCCGCCCTTGGCATCTGAATGATACGTTGTGACGGTACCTTTTTCGCCGTCTGCCTTCATAGTATCTAAAAACGAATTTTCCGTTCCGTCCGTCTTTATTGAAACAAAAAACGCGCCCATCTGTTCGCCTTGCGTATCCGCGCCGCCGTTTTTGTATTTAAATTCTTCCGGAATGACGTTGCCTTGTGCGTCAATCGTATAACGGTCTGTCACAGGTGTCCCATCCTGTTTTGTTACACCATCGCCTTTGCCATAAATCTGCATATCGTTGAATTTTCTGCAGAATGAACGTAAAAACTCATTCATCTGCGTCATATAATATGGGATGCCGCGGGCATCAATCGGACGGCCGATACTTACTTCCCTTCCGGTCTTTCCTGCTAAGGAAGTCATATCTGTATTTTCCATTTCAAACATATAGGTACAGGTTTCTTTTCCATTTTTGTCTTTTGCAACTGTCATTTCAAACCTGGAATACGTATATGTCCGATTCGCAATTGTAATATATCCGCTGTCTGGCATATTCATTGCTTCTACTGATGTAATATTTGGATCTTTAATGTAAATCTTTGAAGCGCCCGCGTCCACTTTTTCCAGTGTTCCCTGCAGGTTTTCTTTATTATTGCCGTCACGGACGTTTAATACTGCTTTTAACTCGCCGGACATCGTATCGGAAGAAGCGTTAAACTCATTCCCGGTATGTGACCAGCGGATGTCATACAATCCGTCAATATCATTCTGATTGACTTTTTCCTGACGTGTATAGCACTCCAGCGGATTGTAATCACTGCCGTCTACAAGCAGCTGGCCTTCTACACGGACACGGAAAATAGTGCCGCCTAAATACTTATCCGGATCATTGCTGTTTAAGACTTTCGTCTCCTCTGTCTCAATCGGTACAATTTTAGATAATTCATCTAACAAAAGAGCACGCTGATCACGCAGTTCATTTGCCCGTCTTCCCTGAATTTCTATTGTATTGATTTTATCATTAATAATGGAGATTTTCTGTGCATAGGAATTGATCTGGCTTACTAAAGCGCGCACCTCCTGATTGCAGTCAGACTGCAGCGTTTTCAGATGGGCGGACATATTATTAAAATATTCCATTAAACTCTGTGCATTATTAATAAACTGGTTACGCTTAGCCAACTCCGAGCTGTCTCCTTTTAAGGAATCCAGCGCATTGAACATTTCCTTATAAATAGAAGCAAATCCGGTAGCGCTGTCCTGATCATCCCGGTACAGGTTTTCAATCTGGGCCATATAGTATCCTTTTTTCTCATATTGGCCGACATTGCTGTTATTTGTCCAGTACTTTACATCATAGTACGTATTGCGCAGCTGCGAAATAGAATCTGCGTCTACGCCGCTTCCAAGCGTACCATACGTGTAATTACGCAGGGAAGCTTTCGCCACAAGATTTACAACCTGCTTGCTGTAGCCTGGTGTATTTGCATTGGACACGTTATTTGCTGTTGTATTAATAGAAGCTGAAAATGCATTTAATGCAGACCAGCCGATATTTAATCCAAAAAATGTAGAACTCATATACTCACCTCACGTCTTTACAGTCCTGTTACAAGCATCTCTATCATATCACTGACCGTTTGTATATAACGGCTGGAAGCATTATAGGCATTCTGATATTTGATCATCCTCGTCAGCTCTTCGTCCGAAGATACGCCGATGACCTCATTACGCTGATTTTCAACGGCGGATACTGTCCCTTCCAGTTTTTCAGCCGTAGACTCGTAGACAGAACCAATAATGCCAATCTCTCCAACCATTTCTTTGTAATATTCCCTATACGTATATTTAACGTTTGTAAAACGCGGATTGATTGACAGTGTTGTGTTATCCCATAAGCTTGCAAGCTTCAGTGTCATATCGTGTGCAATATCTTCGTTCTGATGGATATGCGGGATATTCTTGATATGCTTTAATAATTCATAATTGACGCTGACTTCCAAACTTGTATATTGTTTAGAAGTATCAAAATAGTAGTCTTCATTGAGGACCCACTGTCCATTGACTTTATTTTTCAGATATCTTTCATTTCCTTTTTTATCCCATGGTGTATATGGTTCTTCATTGATTACACTATCAATGTCCAGACTTCCGTCTGCATGAAACAATACATTTCCCTGTGCGTCTCTTTTTGGTATAACTGTGGCAACTGACGTGTTTTCCGGATTAAATACCTGATATGTCTTGCCGTTGCTTGCATAAAACGGTATCGTATCGTTCGCATCTTCCTCGTTGTACACATAAAAATCACGCCATTCGCCTGTTTCTTTATCATATGCCTTTACGGTCCGATAACGTTCGCAGCCGGACCTTGTAAACAATTCCTGCGGCGGTTTCTTTCCGTCTTCACCGACACAGCAGTTATCTTCATCTAATACTTTTACATTACGAAATCTGGAATATGAACCGTCTTCATTTTGTACAATCAGTTCATCCATCTTTTTATTTGGAGCAAGCAGATCGTTAATCTGCGTGATAATTCCATGTACCAGCTGGTCAAATTCCGCCTGTGTATTCTGTATTACAGACAATCCGACCGAAGCGTCATATTTATCCGGATCTGCATTTAAAATATGATTAAAATTAGATACCGTTTCTCCTCTTGCCTGTACAAGCGCCTTTAATTGTCCAATATCCGTATTGAATTCCGTACATATTTTCTGGGAAAAATCAAATACCTGTTTATAATGTCCCTGCTCTTCATTTGACAAATGCGGCCAGTACGGGGTGACAAACCCAGTCATGCGGTCTGTTTGTTTGCCCATCTTATAAAAAGAAATATCGTCTGCCACCTGTTCTCCTTCGAATTTTATAATGACAGCTCCATTTGCTCTTTCTTCATATGATAAATTGCCGTATTTGCTCAGCTGATCCAGCGCATAGTCTCTCGCGTCGCGCTCGTTCATAGCTGTCTCACGGCCTCCGGATTCTATTGCCTGAATCTGTATATTCAGATTGTAAATCTGCTCTATATATTGATTAATTTTATCTATATCGTTTGAGATTTGAACATTGACCGTATTCTGATAATTCATCAGACCTTTAAAGACTGTCTGTGACCGTGAAACAAACAGACTTGCTTTTTGGATGACCAGGTTCTGAGCCGCCATATTAGACGGATCCTTGGCAAACTCTTCAAACGCCTGCCAAAGGCTGCCCTCATCACCATCTAAGATCTGCTGAAAAGCCGTCCCTTCTAATTCCTGAAAATAGTTCTGCACCTCATCAACCGCTTCAAAAGTCGCCTGATAATATGACTGCCTTCCGTTTTCTGTTCGGAAAGCTTTATCCAAAAAAATATCCCGTGCATGAACAATTTCTCCAATCGAAGTACCCTGTCCAATCAGTTTTTTATAGTTATTTTTTGAATATGCTAAATTGCTGTAGCGTGCATCACGAAAAACAACCTGCTGACGTACATACCCGGGGGTATTTACGTTAGCCAGGTTGTTTGCTACATTATGAATCGAATCTTGAGAAGCTTTTAATCCTGAATGTCCTACAAAAATGGAACCCATTCCATTCGCCATAATTGCTCACACTCCTGTCCGTTATTGTTTTGCGTCAAATCCGCCGCCTCCTAGTATCTCTCCCGTATT
>CAOKJJ010000079.1 GCA_948468465.1 uncultured Eubacterium sp.
ATATTAAAAAAATTACAATTGAATAATTATAAATACTAAAAGCGAAATCTCTGCCCGCGGGGTGAGTCCATATGCTTTACGAAATGTTTTTCCAAAATAGGAACTGTCAGAGAATCCGCATTGATAACAGATTTCAGTTACAGGCAGTTCACTTTCCAGCAGCATTTTTTTTGATTCATTCAGTCTGTAGGAGATCAGGTATTCTATGGGGCTTTGATTAAGGGTTTTGCGGAAACCGCGCATAGCTTCTCTTTCACTGATTCCTACAGCATCTGCAATTTGTGCGACAGTAAGTTTTTCTTTATAATGATTGTGAATAAAGGAAAGCATACTGCGGATTCGGTCTGAATGTTCAGATTTTAAGGCTTTATTTATGTTGGAATTCATGCGGATATCTTCTAAAAGCAAAAGCCATGTTTCAGACAGGATATTTCTTGTCTGAAATTCTGCATTGTCTTGTGCCTGCAGCTCCTTTAGACGATAAAGGTTTGCAAGAATTTTGTTTGACAGTAATTGCCCTTTTCGGATCATATAAACCTCTATCTGGCGATTATTGATGACGGGGGTCAGATATTTTTTTTCAAAGCGGCTCTTAAAATGGCCGCTTAAAAAAACAGGGTGAAATATATGATTAATTTCAAGCACCCGTTCTCCGGGAACAGCGTTTTTTTCATATCCATCACATTACTGTTGATAAAGAAGCCGTCTCCTTGATGGATGATATATTCTGCATTGACGGTGATGATTTTGCTGGTGCCTTCCTGAATATATCCAAGTTCTAATTCTTCATGCCAATGCCACGGAATGACATACTCTGTCAAGTCACGTTTGTGCAGGCAGTAGGGATATTCTGCAGTCATTCCCTCGATTTGTTCCATTTGATTTTCGTCAAGCAGAAATGATGCCATATAAGCAGCCTCCTTTTATTATGATATCAGAATTATTCGAATTATTATATAATAATCGGCGGTATAATTCTATATTTAGTCTCTAAAATCATATTTTTATTCAGTTTTATCAATTATAATATCAATAAATAATAGGAAAGAGAGGAAAGTTATTATGGCAAACAATTTTACGTATTATGCTCCAACAGAAGTAATTTTTGGCAGAAATGTGGAGGAGGAAACAGGAAAACAGCTCAAAAGGCTGGGAGCATCTCATGTACTGCTTGTTTATGGAGGAAACAGTGCACGTCGTTCTGGACTTTTAGATAAGGTGAGACATTCTTTGAGCGATGCGGACATAGCTGTTTCAGAACTGGAAGGCATTGTTCCTAATCCAAGATTAGACAAAGTATATGAGGGAATCCGCATTGGAAAAGCGGACAATATTGATTTTTTATTGGCTGTAGGAGGCGGAAGCGTGATTGATACAGCAAAAGCGATAGCTTACGGATTGGCGGAACCGGAATATGATGTATGGGAACTGTTTCAGCATATAAGAAACGCAAAAAAATGTCTGCCTGTAGCAAGTATTCTTACAATAGCAGCTGCCGGCAGCGAGACTTCCAAAGGATGTGTCATTACAAATGAAAAAACCGGTGAAAAACGTGCGTATGATGATAATCTGGCGCGGCCAAAGCTTGCTATTATGAACCCGGAATATACGAAATCACTTCCTGATTACCAGACAGAGTCAGGATGTGTGGATATTATGATGCATACAATGGAGCGTTACTTTACGAACGGCGGAAATATGGAGATTACAGACGCAATTGCCGAGGCTTTGCTGCGTACTGTCATGAAAAATGCGGTTATTCTGCACAATAATCCAGGCAGCTATGACGCGCGTTCTGAAATCATGTGGGCTGGAAGTCTGGCACATAACGATCTGACCGGATGCGGAAACGATGGCGGAGATTTTATGACACATAAGCTTGAGCATGAAATGGGAGGCATGTTTGATGTAACGCACGGAGCCGGTCTTGCGGCAATTTGGTCAAGTTGGGCAAGATATGTATACAAGGACTGCCTGCCTCGTTTTGTTCGTTTTGCGAGAAACGTCATGGGTATTACGTTAGATGGATCGGATGAGGAAATTGCAGAAGCTGGAATCTGTGCTATGGAGCAATTTTATCATAGCATTGACATGCCTGTAAATATGAGGGAACTTGGGATTGCGCCTTCTGATGAGCAAATCCTTGATATGGCGGATCGCTGCATGATTGCATGCGGAAACAGTACGGGGTCTGCAAAAAAAATAACTATAGAAGATGCGGTGGAAATTTATAAAAATGCCAGATGATGATAGATCTGTCGTAACAGTTCAGATAACCCATTGAACTGTTACGATCTGTCGATAATAGGTTAAAAAAATATTTATAAAACCTCTTCCTTTTTCAGGGAAAAGATGGCATAATAGGTTTAAAATTATATCATTGTTCTCTTTGGAGGACATAGTTAAGAAAAACTCTGTAATTGGGTTTAAGTATCTGGAAAGAGGAGGTATTTAGTATGTATCCTGGAAAGTGGAAACGTACGAAAAAGGTAATTTCGCTTATGACGGCTTTTACCATGCTGTCATCTGCTATGGGGGCAACAACGGTATCTGCATCGGTTCATTGGAATGGTCAGCCTGTGACGGCGGAGGCATCTGAACCTGAAATTCTGGAGAGTCAGCCTATGATGCTCGCATCCAGTACGGTCAGCGGGCCGGCTGTAGAAGCAACTCAACCGGAGAGTCAGCCTGCTGCAGGGGAGAACAATGCAGGCCAGCCATTAGAGTCTTCTGGAACAGCAGAAAAAGCAGCAGGACCAACTTATCAGGAAGTGTACAGCAGCATGATTAAGCTGAAAGAACAATATCCGGAGGGAATGACCTGGAATAATTTTGAACCATATGGTTCAAAAGGAAATCTAGGTTCCGCTTACAGATGGAAAGGCGGAAATATACTGGGTAATGTAAGCAGCGGAGTGGGCTGTGCTGCGTTTGCTTTTATATTAAGCGATGCCGCTTTTGGGGAGATGCCAGCAAGAGAGGTAGCAGTCAATTATGAAAATGTACATGTGGGAGACATATTGCGGATTAATAACAACACTCATAGTGTGATTGTATTGCAGAAAACAGCGGCAGGAGTGACAGTTGCGGAAGGAAATTATAATAATACTGTGCACTGGGGCCGTGCGCTGAGCAAAGAAGAAGTGGAGCGTGCAAATTTTGTTGTTACACGTTATCCGGTAAATTATGATCCGTCAAATAATCCTGAAGATGATACAATAGCTTTCAATGGAAAAACGGGAAGTCTGGACTGGTCATTGACAAGTGGGGGAATACTTACGATATCCGGCAGTGGGGATATGGAGAACTTTGCTGAAAATAATCAAAATCAACCATGGAATGTACATAATGATAAAATTAACACGATTGTAATTGGAAACGGTGTTACCAGCATAGGAGATTATGCTTTTTATAACAGTCCGGCATCTAGTGTATATATTTCTTCTGGGGTAAAGAAAATTGGCCAGAGTGCGTTTTCCGGATCTGGGATTTTGAGTGTAACCATTCCAGGTACTGTTGAGGCTATTGAAAATAATGCTTTTGCAAATTGTTTAAGTCTTATTTCTGTATCTATTTCCGAAGGTGTAAAAACTATCGGAGACAGTGCTTTTATAAGTTGTGGAATCCTTAAATACATTGATTTTCCTTCGAGCATTACGGCAGTAGGTAATGGAGCGTTTACAAACTGTCGTGAAATGTATAGTGTAAGGTTTAAGCCTGGCAGTGTTACGGTTAGCATAGGTGATAATTTATTTACGGAATGTTGGAATTTGCAGCAAGTGATTTTACCAGAAAAAATAGATCGCATTAGTTCTGGTATGTTTTCAAATTGCAAAGGAATCTCAGAGCTGTATCTTCCAGCAGGAATAAGAATCGAAACAGCAGCCGGCGGGGCGCCATTTTTTGGCTGTGCTGCATTAAAGAATATATACTTTGCTGGCAGCGAATCAGAATGGGATAGTGCAGGTGGAAAAATGGCTTTGATCTATTCAGGAAATATTAAACCAGATGTAAAATGCAATACCCCATTTCCAAACCCATTCGCAGAGGATCCAAATGATCCGGGCGACCTTATTATAGGCGATCATATTCATAATTGGTCAACTGCCGATTGGAACCACGACGGCAGTTATCATTGGCATGAATGTACCGCTGCCGGCTGTCCTGTTACGGCCAATTATGAAAAGAACGGTTATGCGCAGCACACTTACGGCAGTTGGGTAGTTGACACAAATGCAACCTCTTATCAAGACGGAAGCAGGCATAGAGATTGTACTATTTGTGCTTATCGTCAAACGGAAAGTATTCCTGCAACCGGCAGCAGTTCCGGCAGCTCATGGGGATGGGGCGGTTCATGGGGTTCATGGGGTTCCGGCAGCTTTGGCAGCAGCACTGGGAGTTACAATAAGCCATCAGTACCAGATACTCCTGACAGTACGACTGAAACAGACAGCTCAGACAACAGCTCCGGCAATACAGATAATGGTTCCGGCAGCAATATTACTGACAGTTCATCCGATGACTCAAATGGTTCTGACAATTTAGAAAATGTCAGTGATAAGGATGATACGAAGATTTCCGCCAGTGTTTTGAAAAAACAAAAAACGAAGTTTAAAAAGGAGCTGAAAACCGGACTTAAGCAGCAGATAAAGTCACAGGTGAAAGTAAATCTGAAAAAAGAGTTAAAGAAGGAACTTGGGCAATCAAAAACAAAACTGAAAAAACAGCTGAAAGCAAAATTAAAGCCGCAGGTGAAGGCAAAGTTGAAAAAACAGCTGAAGAAACAGTTTGGAAAGACGCTTGGAAATGAATTTAGTGATTTGTTTAATGAACAGTTTAATGCGCAGTTTAACAAGATCTTTAACGATCAGTTCAATGCGCAGTATAAACAATTATTATCTAAGAAGGTAAAAAAATAAACAATTAGAATATAAAGAAAAGACAGGTTATCTCCGAAGAGATAAGCCTGTCTTTTTTTCAAGATCTTTTAAAACACCGATTGTTAAGTCTCTTCCATTGTGATTAGGAAGGGTCACGGAATTGGAAATACCAGATTTTCGATACTGGTAGTGTGAACCTGAAACCCGAACCAATTTCCAACAATCAGCTTTTAAAATTTTCTCGACTTCACGAAATGTCATATGCAACCTCCTTACAGGAAACAGTTAATAGTTACCAATAAGTCTACAACTGTTAATAAGCTGCACATTTCGTTAAAGAAATTATAGATGATGCATGATGGAAAATCAATAAGAAATTCATAAAAAAAGTTGTTGACAAATATAATAATACGCATTATGATATGTATCATAAATAAGATAATACAGATTATAATCTTCCTTGAGGTATAAAGATGAAAGAAAATTATATTTATCCAGCAAAAATTAAATATGAAGATGGGAAATATCAAATTTATTTTATTGACTTTCCCAATATGATTTTGATTGAAGAAACAAACAGAGACGAGGCAGTAAGGGCAGCGCAGGAGAGCCTGGCGTTGGAAATACTTGATTATGAAAGCAGAGGAGAGGAACTTCCTGCTGCGAAGGATGATGAAACGGATGTGATTTTTGTGCATGTCTGGATGCCTTATTTCAGAAATGCAGCAAAGGAGATATATGTGAAGAAAAATGTAACAATACCGCAGTGGTTAGACATTCTTGCAAAAGAGAATAAAATAAATTATTCGGCTGCGCTTGTGAAAGGCATTAAATTAGAACTCGGTATCGAACGCTAAGTTTTATTATGGGAATGAAAGTAAAATTATACAAAGGCAGCTAATAATGTTCCAAGAAAAAACAGCATGGGGAATCGGGAAGATCATATTAAAAAGATCGTCAATATAGTTGCAAAAGAGTGGGATGCGAAGCATATAGAAATGAAAAATTGAAATGTATTTTTTAACATAAGGAGTTTGCAGATATGGGAATCTACTTGAATCCGGGAAATGAACAATTTACAGTTACTGTAAATTCAGAATTGTATGTGGATAAAACGGATCTTATAGAATATACGAACAGCCGTATTGGAAAAGACAGACCGTTGATTTGTTCCAGCAGGCCGAGAAGATTTGGAAAAACGATGGCTGTAACAATGCTTGCGGCATATTACAGTAAAGGCTGTTATTCTGAAAACTTATTTGATGGGCTTAAAATAAGTAAAAATAAGTGTTTTAAGACTCATTTAAATAAGTATAATGTAATATTTCTGGATATTCAGTGGATGTATGGAAATGCGCTTGAAGAAATGAAGCGAGACTCATCTCTAAAAATATTAAGTTATATTCAGAAAGAGGTTATTGCAGAATTAAAAACAGAATATCCGGAATGTGTATTTGATACGGATATTTCATTACCATCTGTATTGGCAAAAATTAATGCTGCTACAAAAGAACAATTTATAATTATTATTGATGAGTGGGATTGCCTGTTTCGGGAAGATAAGCATAATGAAAAGCTTCAAAAGGAGTATATTAATCTGCTCAGAGGATTGTTTAAGGGCAGTCCGTCAGGAGCGTTTTTAAAGCTTGCTTATATTACAGGTATTTTACCAATAAAAAAATATGGTACACAGTCGGCTTTGAACAATTTTAGAGAGCATACAATGGTCAGCGCAAGGCAGATGGCAGAGTATGTTGGATTTACAGAACAGGAAGTCAAGACACTTTGTGAAAAATATCATATGCCATTTCATGAAATGCAGAAATGGTATGATGGATATTATTTTGAGACGGTTGGACATGTTTATAGTCCCAATTCTGTAATTGAAGCTATAGACAGCAAAGAATTTGGAAATTACTGGTCAGGAACGGAAACTTACGAATCTTTATTGACGTATATTGCAATGGATTTTCATGGACTAAGGCAATTGATTGTGGATATGCTGGGAGGTCTGAAATGCAGTATTGATGTAGAGTCTTTTCAAAATGATATTACTACATTTAAATCTGCTGATGATGTGCTTACACTTTTAATTCATATGGGCTATCTGGCTTATGATAATAAAACAAAAGAAGTATTTGTGCCTAATGAGGAAGTGAGGAGTGTTTTTCTGCGGGCGGTAAAAAATGATGGCTGGGATGATGTGATTCAGGCAATCAATGCATCGGAGGAATTGCTTAAGGCGACTTTGTCTATGGATGAGAGAACTGTGGAGCAGATGATTCAGGAAGTTCACATGCAAAATTCCTCCAGCCTTGTATATAACAATGAGATTTCATTAAGCAGTGTAATTGTTTTGGCTTATTATAGTGCATGCAAAGATTATATTTTGATAAGGGAAATGCCGTCAGGTAATGGGTTTTCAGATATGATTTTTCTTCCAAAACGTACTTCTTTAAAACCTGCTTTAATTCTGGAATTGAAATGGGATAAAACCGCTGAGGGTGCGATAAGCCAGATTAAGAATAAAAAATATGTGTCAGCACTGAAAGAGTACAAAGGAAATATTTTGCTTGTCGGTATTAATTATGAAAAGAAAAGTAAGAAGCATCAATGCAGGATAGAAAAGGTTGAAAAGTGATGCCGGATTACGCCTTAAATTTTGTTATAGTTATAAAAGCAGAGAGCATAAAGCTCTCTGCTTTTATATGCAGCTATACAGTCTTTCTGACTGCATTATCATAAAATTTGAAATAATCCGGACGGTGTCGGGATTGTGTGTATTCAAACATAATGCCGTCACTGTTGTAGGTCTGACTGCTGACGACTGCCATGCAATTATAATCTTCAGCGTTCATCTTCAAGTATTTTTCATCTATTTGCGTCATTTTTTCTACTGTCATGATTCGCTTGCTGTTTACAATCGTCATGTGCAGTGTCTGTTCTAAGTACTGGTAAATGGAATTTTCCGCAATTTCTTTTGTAAGGTCTGGAATGACTTCTTTCAGAAAATAATTGTGGTTAAGGATCAGCGGTATGTCATCTAAATAATGCAGCCGCTGGATATAATAAATATCTGTTCCGACTGGAAAGCTGGTGTGTGCAGATTGTTTTTCACTGATCGAAATTTCAGTAAATAACAGCACCTTTGTATGAGAACGATGGCCATTGCGTGCAGCGGATTCCCGGAAACTTTCAATCTCTCCGATCGTAAATGCGGTTTGTGATATGGGCTGATAAATATTTCGTACGCCTTTTCCCTGCATCGTCTGTACATAACCATCGGTTACCAAGCGGCTGACTGCTCGTCGAAGCGTGTTTCTGGAACAGTTATAAGTCTGTATCAGTGTATTTTCGGATGGTAAAAGTTCCTGATAAGCATAAACGTCCGTTTCTATTTTCTGCTTTAAGTCTTTATAAATGTCTTCATATCTTGTTTTTGGCATGTTTGTTCACCTCTGACTGGAAAATCATTTTGTGTATGATCTGACAAACTATATTATAAAAAGAATGAATAAAAAAGTCAATATCTTGTTTAAACAAATCTTCAAAAAAGGTATTTACATGTTTAAACAAGTATGATATAATATAATATAATATAATACATAACTAGAAGAAGTGTACGTTATGGAGCAATATGAATTTGCGGTTTTTGGAAACATAAAGGATAAAAAAGGCGGTGATTTATGAAAAACGATATTAAGCTGGTAGCTGTTGATGTTGACGGTACATTTGTACGATCAGACTATACTTATGATGAAGTGCGGTTTCAGCATATTTTATCCTGTATGAAAGATGTTGGCTGTCAGTTTGTAGTAGCGAGCGGCAATCAATATTATCAGTTAAGAGATTTGTTTCCAGGATATTATGATGAACTTTCTTTTGTAGCAGAAAATGGGGCATTCGTAAAAGATCATAAGGAACTTGTCTTTGCTGCGAATATGCCAAAAGAAACAGTTGATGATGTCATTGACGTATGCAGCGAGTATCCCGAAATAAGGAATGTTTTATGTGGGGTAAAAAGTGCGTATTGTCAGCGTGGAGCGGTTAGTCAGGAGTTTTTTGAACTTACAAATATCTATTATCATCGGTTGGAGTGGACAGATGATTTGAAAAAGGTAGAAGATCAGATATTAAAGTTTGCGCCAACGGTTCCGGAAGAAAAAACCTATGATTACTACGATATATTTTGCAAAAGACTCAAAGGAAAAGTTGAACCTACTACGAGCGGTCACGGTTCGATTGATTTAATCGTTCCAGGCTGTCATAAAGCTTCTGGTTTGAAAAGGCTTGCGGAACGCTGGGGACTTGTTCTGGAACAGTGTGCCGCTTTTGGGGACGGAGGAAATGATCTGGAAATGCTGAACTATTGCCGGTATAGTTATGCAATGGAAAACGCGTCATCAGAGGTGAAAAAAGCGGCAAAATATATATGCCCTTCGAATGATGAAGATGGTGTGCTTGAGGTACTGGAGAAGATTTTTGCGTAAAGATCTATCAGGTAAGTTTCTATCATGACCTAACCGGGGTGCATCAGAAAAACGCAGCACAATGTCAATTCTGCCGCGTTTTTTTGATTATTTATTTTTTGATTTCTGCATAGAAAGTATCTTATCAAGATATATAGACTTAAATTGTTTACTGGCAAGCGCTTGTTTCAGAGGCGGAAGTTTTAATATCGTTCCGAATACCGCAGCCATTGCCCTATGGTTTGCAAAAGCCTGATTGTCGAAAATCAGATTCTGCAGAGTACCTTTTTCAATTGCCTGCAGAACAAACCGATGTGTACTGTTTACTGGTGTAATGACCGAAACAGGGCGGCGTTCCAGCTGAATGGCTCCAACAGGACAATTGCGTGCGCATACTCCACAGCCGAGACAGATTTCCGTGTCAATGACAGGCTGTTTTTTGTCTGCTTTAGCCGTGCCTTGCTCAGATGTCTGGTTTTCCTTTTTTTTCATTTCAATTGCCAGAATCGGACAGACATCTGCGCATTTTCCGCATCCAATGCATGTCTGCATAGAGATCTTTGGAATATAATTCGTTGTAGCTACAGGCTGCATCGGGCTGAAATGTCTTGCGGCCTGCAGTGCTTCGCAGCAGCATCCGCAGCAGTTGCATATAAATGCCGGATGTTCTCTGACATTTTCACCGATCTGTACCAGATTGCTGGCATAGGAACGTTCCAGCGCGTCTTTTGCTTCTTCTTTTGATATAAGACGCGCATATCCTCCATGTTCGGCAAGAGATCGTGCAACATTATCAAATGTCAGGCAGACATCCCATGGCGCCTGGATTTCACATGGATGGCCTGCATGATACATTTTATGCCGGCAGTAGCAGGTTCCAAGACCGATGTATTTTGCTTCTTCTACAATATGTGTGGCACGTTCATAATCTAATATATGATTTGTCTTGCTGTTGGTCAGTACCGGCTCCTGTACGAATACACGGCCTAATCTCGTCTCTGTTACAAAAAACAGATCTTTTATAAAGTCTTCTTCTACATTCATATATTGGTAGTAAAGCTGACTAAGATATTTCTGATCAATATCACCTCTTGTACGCATCAGAGCAAACTCGATAAATCCTGCCATTGGAGGAGGCATTACAAATTGGCGCTGTCCATGGTATTCAGAATCTACAAGCAATGCTTTCTCACAAAGATGATCGAGCAGTTTTTCCGCTTTTGCTTCGGTAGTTCCCCATATTTTTGCAGCTTTTTTCAGAGTAAAGGGACGAACTGGGAGTAATGCCGCCCATTTTGCTTCTTTTTCTGTATATAATACCTGCAGGATTTTGTAAAGTGTGTCAGAAGGAGGCGCACCTTGTGTAAACCAGTTAATTCGTTCTTCCAGATTTTTGTAGGCGTCTCGCGTTGTTAAATGTCCCATTTCCATGTACCTCCTGTCATATGATTGATTTCACATCTCATAAAAAGCATTTTTTCACATATGCTGCAGTATTAGTATAGCACAGAATAGAGAAAATATGGAAGCTAATATACAAAATAGAAAATAAGAACTAATAATTGAGGAATCTATTTAATTATGATAGAATGTTTGATAGTAATATATGGAAACATAATAATTTATAATACGCAGCAGTCAGGCAGAGCAAAAGAAAAAGTATGACGGGATATATATCATGAAGATTTTACGTAAATTAGCAGGAATATCAATTATTTTAACGATTCTTTTTATGATAATCTCTCTGTTTCGGTTTCAGACAGAAGAAGACAGTTCCCTGCTTCCAAAACAAATTGAATATTTTATGAATGAAGGCTGGACAATGGCGTTCGTGGAACTGGGCAGCCAATATGAATCTGAAGCGCAGTTAGAAAATGCTGAGAATATTCAGCAGCTGTTTGAAAGGTCACAGACAATGGGAGCATGTCAAAAAATGGATCTTCCGTATGAAGGCAAGAACAGCAGCGGGACTGACAGCATTACAATATTTCAGAATACGATATCAAAAGATTATGCGGGACTGACGTTAAATTTTTCAACTGCGAATGCAGTGGTACATGTTATTTTAGATGGGGAAGTCATTTATCATTCGGAACCGGAAAAAGGCGGCGAAGAAGGGCATACGGCAAGAAAAACTGATAATTTTGTAGATATCCCAAACGTAATTGATGATGGGGAGCTGATGATTACACTGCTGTCTGTTGAGCCAGACGCAGCAGTGATACTGGAAGAAGCCAGTGTGGAAACGCGTGATTTGGTAGTCATCGGCGTAGTTGGAAATAATATTGCGGATATCGGGTGCTGTCTGATTATTATCATTATGGCAATTATTATGTTTGTGCTGGCATTGATACGGTGGTATACGGGCCAGCCGTCGCGTGGGGAAATGTATCTGGGACTGGCCGGATTGGCCGCAGCCGTCTATTGTTTTATTGGAACGGATACGCTGAGTATCTTTTATAACTTACAGGAAGCTTATGAAATGCAGGAATATTTGGTGCTGCTGCTTCCTTTGTTTTTGGCACAGTATTTTGAACGAAATCTGCATATGGTATTTCCACGCCGCTTTTCTGTATTGCTTTGCTGTATGAGTACGCATGCGGTCATACAGATTATGCTGCATTTGCTCGGAATAAAGGATCTGCGAAATATGGTGAATTTGTCTGCGGCTGCTGTGGGAATCGTTTGTTTAGCTGCCATCATCAGCCTGGTTCAGTATGATTATCAGCATAAAAGCTATCAGACGGTGCTTTCTGTTTTGGCAATGGTTGTGCTTTTATCAGGGGGCATTGCCAATGTAATGATAAATATTATGCTGCAGGGAGAACATGTTAATACAGCTGGACAGTACAGCATGACGGTGTTTGGCATTATGATGGCGGTTATGCATGTGTATCGGCTGTCTAAAGAGTATCGGGCGGATGCGGAAATGCGTCTGCAAAAAATAAAGCAGCAGAATATGTGTCTGGAGCAGGCAACGCAGGAAGCGGAGGCGGCAAAACAGGAAGCCTGGGCCGCAAATGAAGCAAAGGGAAAATTTTTGGCACATATGTCTCATGAAATCCGTACGCCGATCAATGCGGTGCTTGGAATGGATGAAATGATACTGCGGGAATCGCGGGAACGTCAGATCAAAGAGTATGCGATGGATATTTATATGGCCGGGCAGACATTGCTTTCACTTGTAAATGATATTTTGGATTTTTCGAAGATTGAGTCGGGCAAGATGGAAATTATACCGGCAGAGTATGATTTAAGCAGCGTGATCCATGATTTGGCAAATATGGCTGCACAGCGTGCGGAGGAAAAAAATATTGATCTGAAAGTAGAAGTGAGCTGTGATATCCCGTCAAGATTATATGGAGACGATGTACGGATTCGGCAGATACTGACCAATATTTTGACAAATGCTGTAAAGTATACGCATGAAGGAACGGTGTGGCTGCGGGTAAAAAGCAAAAAGAAGGCAGATCACATCATGCTTCAATTTGAAGTAGAAGACACTGGCATTGGAATAAAAAAAGAGGATTTGCCGAAATTATCAGCTGAATTTGAACGAATTGAAGAAGACCGCAACCGGAATATAGAAGGTACGGGACTTGGGATGAGCATTACGATGCAGCTTCTTACATTGCTTGGAAGCAAAT
The DNA here is from genome assembly GCA_948468465.1 of uncultured Eubacterium sp. Next base: position 12,997 of record CAOKJJ010000079.1, read on the forward strand.
TAAACGTAGAGAGTGAGTATGGAAAAGGATCAAAATTTTCTTTTGACCTGGAACAAGAGGTTGTTGATCAGACGCCAATTGGTGATTTTGAAGTAAGAGTGCAGCAAATTGCCGAAGATTATACATACAGTTCAAAATTCTGTGCTCCGCAGGCAAAGATACTTGTTGTGGATGATAATGCTGTTAACCGCAAAGTATTGCGGAATTTATTAAAAGAAACACAGATTCAGGTGACGGATGCCGGAGGGGGTATGGAATGTCTGAGGCTTGTGCAGGAAGAACACTATGATTTGATTTTTCTGGATCATATGATGCCGGAGATGGACGGCATAGAGACGCTGCGGGAGATCAAAAAGCTTGCTGATTTTCCATGTCTGCATACGCCGATCGTAGTATTAACGGCAAACGCTGTATCAGGTGCGAAAGAAAAATATTTAGCGGAAGGATTTGACGATTTTTTATCAAAGCCTGTGGTGCCGGAAAAGCTGGAGAAAATGATTCAAAAGATGCTTCCAAAAGAATTGATGATGGATGTTCAGCAGCTGCCGGCAGAAGGACAGCAGGACTTCTCAGAAGAAATGCCGCAGGTAGACGGCCTGGACTGGCACTATGCATGGATGCATCTGCCGGACAGAGAATTGCTGGAATATACGGTGAAAGAATTTTATGCACAGATTATGTCTGCCGCAGATCATCTGCAGCAGTCATTTGAACAGGCTGCTTTAGATTCCTATCGCATTCAGGTACATGCAATGAAGAGCCTGGCTGCAACGGTAGGAATTCTGCCGCTTTCTGGTGCTGCAAAAATGCTGGAAGATGCGGCAAGAGAGGAAAATATAGAGGTGATAGCATCATTGACGCCTGTATTTTTAAAAGAATGGCGCAGTTATCATGAAAAATTGCAGGGCATTTTTGGCATAGAAGCCGTCGGCAAAAAAGAAATGACGGATCCTTCCATACTAAAGGCACTTGTGGAAATGGTGCGGATTAGCATGCATGAGATGGATATCGACAATGCAGATGATCTGATCAGGCAGCTGAGGGAATATGAATATCCGGACGGAATAAGCGAAATGATACAAAAACTGGAACATGCAGTTACAAATTTGGATGCAGAAGAAGCAGAGCGGACTGCAGATTTATTACTGGAATGTATTTGATATGGGGAATGGCTGGTCGCAGTTACTGGAGGAGGAAAAAATGAAAAAAATATTATTAATAGGAAAGCTGAATCATGTCATGAAAGAGACAAACAAGTTTTTATCACAGTATTTTCATGTACAGCTGTGTTCAGAAAATGCGGGTGTATTGGAGGGGATGCTTAAGATTGTCAGTCCGGATCTGGTTATGATCAGCCTGATAGGCGCATACGATATAGATACGTCTATCTTTTTTCTGCTGAGCAGTCAATATCCGAACATTCCAGTACTGACAATCGGCACGAAAGAGGAAAGCAGCACATTTTTTAAATATTATGAAGAAAGTCAGTTTGAAAATTTGATCCGTCCGGTAGAACATACGATGATTATGGAAGCAGTATGCAGGAGGCTGGGTATAGATCAAAATGAGGCGGAACAAGAAGCAGCGGGGGAGAAAAACGAAAAAACAGGAAGAAAACTAATTCTGGTTGTAGATGATAATGGTACGGCACTGCGTACGATGAAAGCGATGCTTCAGGACAAGTATAATGTAGCTTTGGCAATTTCCGGAGCACAGGCGATGACTTCGATTGGAAAAAGACGGCCGGATTTGATACTGTTGGATTATGAAATGCCGGTTTGTGACGGCAGGATGACTTTGGAAATGATTCGTGCGGATGAAGATATGAAAGACATCCCCGTTATTTTTCTGACAGCGATCAATGACAGGGCAAATATTGAAGCAGTCTTAAGATTAAAGCCAGCTGGATACTTTTTAAAACCGGCAGAGAAAAACCGCTTGCTGGCAGAAATTGATAAAATATTAAACTCTGCAAAATGATGCATAACTATCCGTTTTCAGGCAACACTATTCTTAAAACAAAGAAAAAGGTGGATGGTGTAAATGAAAAGGAATAGAATGCGAAGATTTATTCAACAAAAACAATATGCGATTGCTTCTCTCGTTTTATTTATGGCAATTGCGGCAATGACAGGCGTATATGTATCCAACCGTATTACGAATGAACGTCAGGAACAGGAACTTGCGCAAAAGCAAAAGGAATTGGCGGATGCAGCTGATCGGAAAACAGAACATGCTGTTGTTTCTGATCAAAGCAGCGATCCTTTTGTCAATTCTGCAATACTTCCGGACGAGGAGGAAGATTTGGCAAGCGTTTCTTCTATTATAAAGCCAAAAGATATAAAATCAAAAGAAAATACACAGGACAATAAGAAAAAAGAGCAGGATACACAGGCTGATACAGACACGCAAAAAACAGAACAAAAAGACACAGCAGAATCGAATGCAGAAAAGAAACAGCCAGAGCAAAAACAGACAAAACAGGATGCACAGGCACATTCCAATGCTGCTGTTTCCCTGAACTTTACGGCAGAATCTGATTTGAGCTGGCCGCTTCAGGGAGATGTGATCTTAAATTACAGTATGGACCAGACTGTATATTTTGCGACACTGGAACAATATAAATACAATCCTGCGCTTATTATTGCCGGTAAAGTAAATGATCCGGTAAATGCGGCGGCAACCGGAAAAATTACAGATATCTCAGCAAATGAAGAAACCGGGCTTACGGTTACGATGGATCTTGGAAACGGCTACAGCGCTGTATACGGACAGCTCAAGGAAGTGTTATATAAAGAAGGAGCGACTGTGGAGGCCGGAAATGCGATCGGTTATGTAGCAGAGCCGACGAAATATTATTCGGTGGAAGGAAGCAATCTGTATTTTGAACTGTTAAAAGGGGATGAACCAGTAGATCCCATGCAGTTTATGCAGTAAAAATGATTGTCATAAACGCGGTAAAATCATATAATATAATGTAGCGACCAATCTTTATCCTTTTAAAACCAACACATGCAGAAAATGCCGGCTGATATACGATAAACTGTGAGTGGAATACTTTCGTGTGCCGGATGAGCTGCAACAGCATTCTGACGGGAACTGCAGGGGCTTGTTTTGGTACACAAATTGGTCGATAGCATAAAACGGAAACAGGAGTCTGAAAGCTTACTGATACAGCTTTTGGGCTCCTTACATAATGGTAAGGAACTGTATGTAAATAACTATTTACATACAGTTCCTTAGGCATATATGGAGCATATCATGGAAACCAGAAACTATACATATATTATAGAATGCAGTGACGGCAGTTTGTATACAGGCTGGACAAACTGTATTGAAAAAAGGCTAAAAGACCACAACAGCGGAAAAGGCGCAAGATTTACCCGCGGCAGAGGACCGGTAAGATTGTGTTATCTGGAAATAGCACAAACAAAATCAGATGCCATGAAACGCGAAGCCGCCATTAAAAAATTAAATCACGCACAAAAAGAAAAACTGATCCAGCAGGGAAATTTGGAAAAAATATTGGAAGATTATCACATCTGTATTTGACATTTTCTGTATTGTTTGCTATGATGGAACACGTTGCAGTCAACAATTAAAAGGAGCAAACATGAAATTTGATGAATTAGAATTGTTTCCGGCAATTATGCGCGGAATTAAAGAAATGGGATTTGAAGAGGCGACGCCGATTCAGACAAAAGCAATCCCGGTTTTAATGGAAGGAAAGGATGTGATCGGGCAGGCACAGACCGGAACCGGCAAAACGGCTGCATTCGGTATCCCTGTACTGCAGAAGGTAGATCCATCCTGTAAAAAAACACAGGCAGTCATTTTATCTCCGACAAGAGAGCTGGCTATTCAGGTAGCGGATGAACTGCGTAAATTAAGCAAATATATGCACGGCATCAAAGTACTGCCAGTATACGGCGGTCAGGAAATAACAAAACAGATCCGTTCCTTAAAGGGCGGCTGCCAGATTATCGTAGGTACGCCGGGACGAATTATGGATCATCTGCGCAGAAAAACGATTCGGTGTGAACAGGTAAATACAATTATATTAGATGAAGCAGATGAAATGCTGGATATGGGATTTCGTGAAGATATCGAAACGATCCTGGAATATATTCCAGGGCAGCATCAAACGGTATTGTTCTCAGCCACGATGCCAAAACCGATTTTAGAGATTACGAGAAAATACCAGCACGATGCCGTAACGATAAAAATTGTGAAAAAAGAACTGACCGTACCAAGCATCGAACAGTATTATTATGATGCCAAGCGCCGGGATAAAGTAGATATGTTAACCCGTTTGCTGGATTATTATAATCCGAAGCTGTCACTGATCTTCTGCAATACAAAGCGGTGTGTAGACGAGCTGACCAAAGAGCTTTCAGACCGCGGTTATTTTGCGGAAGGCCTGCATGGAGATATGAAGCAGGCACAGCGCGACCGAGTGATGAAAAACTTCCGGACAGGCAAGACAGAGATTTTAATTGCCACCGACGTGGCGGCAAGAGGAATAGATGTAGATGATGTAGAAGCTGTTTTTAATTATGACCTGCCGCAGGACGACGAATATTACGTACACAGAATCGGCAGAACCGGACGAGCAGGCCGCACAGGAATGGCATTTACATTTGTAAAAGGCAAGGAAGTATATAAGCTGAAAGAAATTGAGCGTTATTGCAAAACAAAAATACTGGCACGCAAGCTGCCTTCCATGGATGATGTGACTGTCATTAAGACCGAAAAAATTATGGAACAGCTGGAACGCATTATGGAAGAGTACGATTTGTCCCGCATGCTCGACCTCATAGAAGACAAGATTAACGAAGCGGATTATACGGCTATGGACATAGCAGCAGCCTTTTTGCGCCAGGCGCTGTATGGCTACGAAGAAAACAGCCGCGCTGACAACGATTTCTTTGAGTTCGGCGATACCGGAGCGGAAGAAGGTATGGTACGTCTGTTTATCAATATCGGAAAAAACCAGAGGATCCGTCCAGGCGATATTCTCGGCGCGATTGCCGGGGAAGCAGGAATATCCGGCGATCTGGTAGGAGCTATAGATATGTATGATAAATATACATTTGTAGAAGTACCGCGCGAATATGGAAAAGAAGTGCTAAAGGCGATGTCAAAAGCGAAAATTAAGGGCAAATCCATTAATATTGAGCCGGCGAATCAGAAATAAATAAATCCATTTTCATTCATTGATACTGAAACATACTCCGGATATAATAGAAGTACGGAAAAAAATACAGGAAAACGTACATTTAGAAAGGAGGATAAGTATTTATTTGATCGATGAAGCTGAGTATAATGCTTTGCAGAAAGCAAAGAGAAACGCTGAATATATGGAAAAAATAAATGAAAGTGTAGAAAACCACAAAAAGGGTGATACTATTTCTTTTACTATGGAAGAATTAAGGGCGATGGAATCCGAGGACTGGAAACCAAATGATAAAATTTTAGAATTTGAGAAAAGTCATACTATAGATTTATCTGGAGGTAGTAACGATTATGATGAGTTTATTTGATGACGAGCAAATTATGAGAACTTATGCGAAAGATATTGAAAAAGAAACGGAAAGAAAGACAGCCGGGAAAATGATTAAAATGGGAAAACTATCACTGGAAGAAATTAGTTTATGTGTGCCAACTTTATCATTTGACGAATTAAAAGAACTAGAGGCTGAAGTCATGCAATTTGTATAATCATTTAAAGAATTGTATCGAACCATCAAATCAAAAAAAGATAAGACAATTACGATCTTATTTGGAATAAATTGGCATGTATTAAATTTTATGCAGAAAAATTTGTAAAAATTAAAAAAAGATGTTGTAATAAAAACGAAAAGAGAGTATAATGATAACGCAACGATAAAAATACCCAATTTGGGTAAATAATGTGAGGAGGATGATGATGAAGAAAAATCTCATTAAAAAAGTATTTGCGGTTTCGTTGTCAATCGCTATGGCATGCTCATTATTACCAGCAGCCAATCCAGTGACTGCATCCGCAGCGGCACCTTATGTTTCATTAAAGACTACATTTAAGACATTAAAAGTAGGTCAGAAATATAAAATGACGCTCAAAAACAACACAGTCAGCTGGAAAATCAAGAAAGTTGAAACAACAGCAAAAACAATTGCCACAGTATATGGCAAAACAACAAGCTCTGTAATGATCAAAGGTAAGAGCGAAGGAAGAGCTACAATCAGAGTACATCTTAGAACTTCTAAGAGAAAAGCTAACAACACAAAGACTCTGAGATGCCGTGTAAAGGTTGTTACTGCTACACCTGTTGTTGATCCAACAACACCAACCCAGACAGATGCAACAGTTACTACACAGGCAGAGCTGGATGCAGCATTAAAAGACACAAAGATTACAAAGATTACTATCAAACCTACATCAGCAGTTAACTTTGTAATTGGACAGGGAACATATGGTAATGTAGATCTGATCGTAGACGCTCCGCAGTCTGATATTACAAACAACGCTACATTCAAGAGCATTACGGTTGAAAACATCAAACCTGAGACATTTTTTGAAAATGCAGCAGGCAATACATTTAATTGGAATGCAGCAAGCGGCAGATTTGTTGTATCTAAGGGTGCTTCTGTAAAAGCAGTAAATATTACAAAACCTAGCAGCAAAGTAAGTATTAAGCTTGACGGAGGTACAGTTTCTACTGTTAATGTAAATGCAAAAGTGGATCTTATTCTGGAAGGAACATTACCAGAAGGCGCTGCAGCAGTCGCTATTAATTTCTCAGCAGCAGCTACAGATGCTACATTGACAACAGCAGTTAAGGTAGCCGTTACTACATTAGCTAAGATCGCTGCAATATTCCAGAAAGGTGCGGAAGACAGTACAGTAAAACTTGGCGCTACTGGTATTTCTGTAAAGGTTACAAATAATACTACAAAAGCTATCGTTGTTACCAAGAATGATAATACAACAACAAGCGTTTCAGCTGGAAGAACTTCTGATGTAAGTGCTGTTAATACAACAACTACACCGGGAACAAGCACTACTTATCCTGGTTCTTCATCCAGCAAACCGTTGCCGACAGCTCAGATTAATACAGGTTCTGCTATTAAGGTAGACCTTTCTGGAACGGTTACAGGATCAGCAATTGTTTCTGAAGGAGCAATTGAGCTTGTTGTTACAACATACAAGGGTATTGTTACTCCTGCGGCTTATTCTGCAAATGAAGTGGGATATACAGTTAATTTATCAGCAACTGGTTGGTCAAAAACTGTATCTGGTACTTTAAATACAACAAATGACGAGAATAAGTCAGCTGAGACTAAAATTACAATTCCTGTTGTAGGTGCACCTACTGATAGAAAAGTAACAATTACAGTTTCATGTTATGTTAAAGAGACTGCTTCATATGCTGCAAGTGCGTCGAAAAAGGTTAATGCAATTGAAATTGAAACACTTAATGGCTCTGTTACTGGTTCTAAAGAGGGATGGCAGTAATAAAAATATATTTGAAGAAGTCATTGCATTTAAAAAAACTAAAGAAAAATAATATTAATTAAAAATAACACAGATGCTGTTTAACAGTGTCTGTGTTATTTTAGTTAATAGCAGTAATTTGCGTAAACGGTAAATAGTGGGTACCGTGCAAAAGTAAACGGTAAATAGTGAGTATCGTGCAAAATAAGAAAATCTTGATTATAATGGCTTTGAACATAAAATATCATTTTCAAAGTCATGTTCCGTAATGATAGAGACTGTGAAAAATAGTGTTAGTTTTTACAGCAGGTGTACAGGACTTTGAAAACTCTTATCAGTTTTAGAAGTGAGGTGTACAGTAATGTCAGATTTAAAGCATGATGTAAACGCGCAACACTGGGCCGGACTCATAAAGGAACGCGTGGACAGCGGCATGACCATTAAGGAATGGTGCAGGGAAAGGAACATAAAAGAGTGGCAGTATTATTACTGGCTGAAAACACTCCACCAGGAAGAAATAAGTGCTGCGGACTCACAACAGCAGGCTTCCCCTTTCGTGGAACTGCCGGACATTTGTCAGTGGAAAGGACCCGCGCAGAGAAAAACCGCAGCCATTATACGCGAATGTAATCAGAGAAGTGAAAAATGCTTATGATGCATATGAACAAATGCTCCAATTAGATCCCTATTTTGTGGATGATTTGCAAAAGCGCATAAACTTATGATGCATGGGCTTGTGCAGCCTTTTGCAGGGTATCAGGAACGTCATCCATTTGTTAAGAGTGATGTTTTTCATTATGAATTTGAATTTATTCATCCTTTTGCAGACGGAAATGTAACACAGAGACACTTGCAGAAAGCGGCGTAACAGCGGCAAACTGCTTTGTATATAAAATTGAATAACAAATATGCTAAAGGGCATTCCATCTTTTGTTTGAGTGTATGTTTTTTTCTGTTTTTATCAGAATAAAATTATTGACAATGCGCATAATACGCATTATAATATAGATAAATAAAAAGAAAGGAGCGATGCCATGAAATGAATAAGGAGGTATTGAATGAGATTTAGAGAAATTGAGAATATGATAGAAAA
>CAOKJJ010000080.1 GCA_948468465.1 uncultured Eubacterium sp.
ACAGCCAGTGGCTAAAAGCGACGCTGGGCTGCGCCCCTGATTTAAAGAGCAGAATGTCAAGAACTTCTAAACATTCTTCCAACGTCGCCGCAAGCCAGGCCATTTTCCCCTCACCCGGCTGGTTTTCTTAGGCTTTACATGAATTTTCGTGAACATTTATGTAAGAATCTTATAGACATGCGGAACCAATGGGAATGCTTTGAACGATATGAATCTTTGATAAAATAGAGCATAGATTATTGTATATGCTCTATTTTATAACATTTTTTACTAATCAAAAAATAAAAGCGGATGTCTTTCGAACATGAAGCAATCTGTACGCCGATTTCCAGCATTCTCCGATTCAGCCTGTGATACGAAGGCATTACATCCCAGATGATGCCCTCCAGATATTCCCGTTCCCGTTTCGTCAGCATGGAACAGGCCCGCTGAAATGTGTCCGTCTGCTGCCCTGCGGCGGTAAATGGACAGGACATATAGGAATGTTCCTCTCCATCCTGTTTTATCTGTGCAGTAAGAAAAGAAAAAAGTGTTTCGGGCTGTATGCGATTAAAACGGATAGTTTCAAAGTTACTGCACAATATGGGCAGTTGTTCCAGCAAAACGCCGGTTTCTTTTAAATGCCGTGTAATTGTATGCTGTATTTTGGAAAAAGGAGTCGGGTAATCCAGCTGACGCATAATCTGTGCGGCGGTGTATCCTGTATCGCACAGATGGCGTATCGCTTTGCCGCTGGCGGCATCATACATAAAATCAGACAGCGCTTCCTGGAAATATTTGCTGTTAGGATTATGAAATTCGTCTTTTGCATTTTCATTTTTGAAATCAATGTTGTATTCCTGTTTGGGTGTCATATGAAGCCTTTCCTAATATATTGTATTTGCGACAGTTTTAACATTGTGTAAAAAATACCAGTTGTAATATTTGCAAAGATCAGTTGGATGAGGGGCCAAGTAGTAACATTTTAATAAAAAATGGCTTAATAAAAAATGCCATTTCCCTATGTGCAAGTTCAATATTTTGTGGTATCATTATAAGCTGATATCCGTATTTTGGCAAGCCTGAAATACAGGCAAAAAGCAAATTCATCAGGAGGAAAATTGTGGAACGCATGAATCAAAAAACAATAAGGCTGCATTCTTTACTGCTTATATTAACGGCACTCATCTGGGGGACCGCATTTACGGCACAAAGCGCCGGTGGTGACGCGGCAGGGCCGTATACGTTTAACTGTATCCGGTCTATGATTGGCGCTGCAGTGCTGCTTCCGGTGATTCGTCTGTCAGACAGGCTGGGGCTGACGAAAAACCGGCCGGTGACACAGAAAGACCGTCGGATGCTGCTGGCAGGCGGTATTGCCTGTGGACTGGCGTTAGCGGCAGGCAGTAATTTACAGCAGATGGGATTGTATCTGGGGTCATCAGCTGGAAAGGCCGGATTTCTTACGGCGTGTTATATGCTGATTGTTCCGGTATTGGGATTGTTTTTTCATAAAAAATGCAGCTGGAATGTGTGGGCAGGCATTGCTGCCGCGGTGGTTGGCTTGTATCTATTATGCATACAGGGTGATTTTCGGATCCAATTTTCGGATTTTCTGCTGTTTCTTTGTGCGTTCGTATTTGCGGTACATATTTTAGTGATTGATTATTTTGCGGTAAGGGTGGACGGTGTGCGTATGTCCTGTCTGCAGTTTTTGGTCTGCGGCCTTGTTTCCGCGGTGCCGATGTGTTTCGTGGATCTTGGACATGCGGCTGGCGGACTTTCCGGCTGGGCACAGGCGCTTATGGGATTGGATGCATGGATTCCGATTTTGTATGCCGGCGTCCTGTCGTGCGGGGCTGGCTATACGCTGCAGATTATCGGCCAGCAGGGTGTCAATCCTACGATTGCTTCGCTGCTGTTAAGCCTGGAATCCGTATTTTCCGTGCTGGCCGGCTGGGTTATTTTAGGAGAAGCGCTGCAGGGAAGAGAAATTTTAGGATGTGTGCTTATTTTTGCGGCTGTGATTTTTGCGCAGCTGCCGTGCAGATGAGAAAGGTATGGTAATAAGAATTGGTAAAGTGAATGCCAGCATGATAAAGATGATTGTTTATGTAAAGGAGAGGAACTATGAATAAGGATACATTTTCATTTGTCATATATATGATTCATGCGTGTGCAAATCAGTGGAAACAGAAACCTTCTGAGGTATATAGAAAAATGAAAAACGCAGACTGCATCATGAAGTTTTTAGTCCCTAATTATGAGATACTTCATACGCAAAGTACGAAATATATTATTGAGGATATCAAAGAGTACTTAAATGTCAGGGGGATATCTATATGATTGTTTATCATGGTTCAAATATGATTGTGGATCATCCGGATATTGACCATTCTTTTCGTTCTTTGGATTTTGGAAAGGGGTTTTATGTGACAACGGTAAAGAATCAGGCTGAGAGGTGGGCAAGAAGAAAGGCTGATATTTGTGGCACAGATAAAGCAATTGTTACCATTTATAACATGGCAGAGCATTTAAATGGATTGATATATAAATATTTTGAAGAGGATCTATCAGAGTGGATTGACTTTGTATGCGGATGTCGCGATGGAAAAAAAGATTATTTGCAGTATGATTTAATCAAAGGGAAAGTGGCGGATGATAAGGTGTTTAGAGTTGTGGATATGTATCATTCCGGTATCTGGGATAAGGAAAGAGCTTTGAAAGAAATAAAAGTGTATCCTGATTATGACCAGATTGCCTTTATAAGCCTGAAAGCGATTAATCAACTGTTATGTTACAGTTCATTTTATGAGGTATCAAGAGATGGATGAAGAATTATTGGAAAGTGTATATCGTGAGAATCTTGAAGAGCGCATAATAGCGTATTTGGCAAAGACGTGTGGGGTTTCATATGAAAAGGCAATAGATCTGTATTATAACAGTAAATTGTCTGATAAGATTTATCTCGGAAAGAATGGAATACAATATTTGGATTATAAAGTGCTGGTTCAGATATTGCTTAACACAGAAAAAGAACTGATTTATGGCTTAAGTGTATAAAGAGTACTCCATTCAGTCAAAATGGAGCACTCATATAACAGGAAATAAACATTATTCGTTTGCAATCACTTCCGCCACAGACAGATTTCGTATCCGTTTCGACGGTGCATATACGGCCACGATACAGGAAAGCGCCACAAGAACAAGAATGACTGCGACTGCCGAAACAGGAAATGTCCACGGATCGCCAAAGTGTGAGGTGACGATGGTTTCAAAAAACAGCTTGTGCAGATAAAGGCCCAAGGCGCTGCCAATGATGCAGCCAGGCACTGCGTAAGTGACTGCTTCCGCCAGGATCATCCTTGTAAGCTGCCGTGCGTCCATGCCGATGGCGCGCATGGCTCCGTATTGTTTCATTTTTGCGGTTACGCTCATAGAAATGCTGTTCATGATATTGAAAATGGAAATAACGGCTATGACAGCTAAAAATCCATATACAAGAATGTGGAACAGCCAGTAGGTGCTTATGTTTTGACGGTTGCTTTCCCGGTAATCGGTAAAAGACAGTGTCCCTGCCAGGCTGCGCAGCTTTGCGACAGTTGATTCGTCTGCGTCTTTGGACAGTTTGATGTTTGCAATGGAATATTTGTTTTTTCCGGTAAGGCGGGTAAAGGTTTCTTCGGAACAAATGACGGTAGCTTTGCCGTCTGACCAGATGCCGGTGGACAGCTGTCCTTCTATTTCCAGCTGGTCATCCCCGATTTGGATGCGGTCGCCTTTTTTTAGAGTGTTTTTGTTGTTATGGATTGTGAACGCATAGCTGCTGTCGCCCAGTATTTTTGCAAGGTCGCCGTCAATTAACGCGTTGTTTTCCGACCAGTTGAGCATAAAGGCATCATAGGAGATCAAATCAATTTCATCTGTCTGCTTGGACTGTACGGGAGTATGAAGCTGGAACATGCTGCCGTAGACAGTCTGTATGCCGTCCATGGCGCTGATTTTATCGTACAGGCTTCGGTCTATGGAACAGCTGCCGTCTGCGTCTACGATCGAAACATCAGGCGTGTACGACCGAAGCGAAGGCAGTGCGTGTCTGACAAATCCAAGCATGGAGGAAAATGATAAAAATAAAATGATGCTGACGGCAAAGGAGAGTGTCATAAGTACAATGTTCTTCTTTGGCGATACGGCATGGTGCATGCCAAGCGCCGTTTCAATTTTTAAGGAATGGATGTGCAGCATGCGTCTTTTTCCAGTTTTGTCGTCTGCCCTGCCTGAGACTGCCGCGACAGGTGAAACACGTGCGGCTCGTTTTGCAGGCAGCTCAGCGGCGATCCAAACGGTGACCAGGCCGATGATGACGCCGCATATGATTCCAACGGCGCTGACGGCGAATAATGGCATGTTTGCAAATTCACCGCCGATGCCAAACCGTAAAAGCGCGCATAATCCCCACGTAATTGCGACAGCCGCGGCAATTCCTGCCGGAATGGCTGTTTTACACCAATGGAAAGCTTCCAGACGCACAAATCGTACAATTTGTTTTTTGCTTGCGCCAATGCATCTTAGCATGCCGAAAAACTGTATCCGCTGCGCCACATTGCTGTTCATGCTGCTTGTGATCATTAGTACGCCGGCGGTAAGCACGAGTATGACCAAAATAGCTGCGATGCCGTACAGGCCTATCATATAGGAATTGCTGCTGAAGCCTTCGAGCCCCATTATGGCGGTATTTTCAGCGATTTGTCCGCTGGTAAGGCCGTATTGTTCTTTTATTTGGGCAATTGCTTTTTTGACGTTGGCATGTTTGCCGAACTGAATATAGTATTCAGGGTAGGAATCGGTGTTTTGATTCAGACTGCATATATCTGCAAAGGCTTCTTTTTCTACAAATGCGACAATGGCATTGTAAAATACGGCGGATTCGTCGTATTTAAGGCCGCTTACGGTGTAATCGAAATCTGCGGCGGGCGTATGCAGCGTGACGGCATCACCGATCTGAATGCCGGCAATTTCTGCGGCATTGGAAGAGAGCATGATTTCGTCTGCGCTGTCTGGAAATTCGCCTTCGTAGTGTTCGGTTCGTATGGAAGTAATAAATGATTCGTCAACGCCGCAGACAGCGGTCTTTTGTCCCTGGATGAAATAATCTTTATCTATTTTATAGTTGATGCTGTCATACCATGATGCGGCCGCTATGTCTGAACGGGCACAGATTTGGGAAGCTAAAGTCTCGTCTGTTTCCTGCAGCTTGATATGCCAGTTGCCGTGTTTTTGCAGCATATTTATTTTTTCTGCCCGAATGCCCATATCTGCCATGGAAAATACGCCTGTTACAAGAAATACCGCAAGGACAATGCATAAAATCGTCATTCGATTTTGTTTTTTTCTTACTTTGGCTGAGATGGGAATCAAATCAAGATAGCTTTTCATTGTTCACACCTCCCAGGTCGGTCAATACACCGTCGGATACATGCAGCACGCGGTCAGCGGACGCGGCGATCGAGCGGTTATGCGTAATCATAAGAATGGTCTGCGTATATTTGCGGGACGCTTCTTTTAGCAGCGTGATCACTTCGCTGCTGTTTTGCGTGTCCAGATTTCCGGTCGGTTCATCCGCTAAAATCAGCGCGGGCCTTGTAATCAGCGCCCTGCCGATAGCAACGCGCTGCTGCTGTCCGCCGCTTAGTTCGCTTGGAAGATGTTGGCGCCGCTCTTTTAGATTGAGTACGGTAAGCAGTTCTTCTAAATATGCCTGATCTGGTTTTTTATAATCAAGGAGCAGCGGGAACAGCATGTTTTGCTCAACGGTAAGTTCAGGTATTAAATGAAATGCCTGGAAAATAAATCCGATATTTCTGCGTCTGAAAATGGTCAGGCTTCGATCGTCCATGGAAAAGGTATCTTTGCCGTCCAAAAATACTTTTCCGCCCGTCGGCGTATCCAAAGCGCCGATCATATGAAGCAGCGTGGATTTCCCGCTTCCCGATTCGCCTACAATTGCGACAAATTGACCCTTTGGTACGGTAAAGCTGACATTTTTTAATGCATGTATGGCAGTATCGCCGCTGCCATAGGTCTTTGAAACAGATCTTACTTCTAATAAGTTCATAGAAAATACCTCTTTTTTGTTATTTTGCATAGAGAATAGCATGGCAATCCTACAGCAGGATGAATTTTATCCTACAATTTTGTAGGAATTAAAAAATTGATCGTAAAGGTCGTCCCGCTTCCTAATACACTGTCTGCTTCAATGGAACCGTTATGCGCTTCTATGACGGACTTTGCAAGCGCGAGTCCAAGGCCGATGCCCTGGGTGTCTTTGGAAAAACGGCTTCGGTAAAACCGCTTAAAAATATGGTGCAGATCCTGCGGATGAATCCCGCTGCCGTTGTCCTTGACCGTGATCTGCAAAAGTGAGGGAAACTGTCTGCATTCGATATGGATGGTGTCTCCTGCCGAGGTATGGTCAAGCGCGTTTTTCACAATGTTTTCGATTGCTTCGGACAGCCATATACGGTCGCAAAACAGCCTGGCATCAGCGCTTCCCGTTAAAAGGAGCTGCTTTTGTTCCTGCGAGGCACGAAAGGCAAAACGTTTTTGAATTTGCTCCAGCAGCTTAAAAAGAGGCTCGTCTTTTTTGTCAATAGCGACCGTTCCTGCGTCCAGCTTTGTTATTTTCAAAAGGCTTTGCACAAGCGTTTCGATGCGGTCGAGCTCTTGTTCGGATAATATCAGAAACTGCCTGCGTTCCGCAGAATCCGTTGCGTCGTCCTGCAAAATGCCGTTATAGATATTCAGGGCCGCCAGCGGTGTTTTTAATTGGTGAGAGATGTCGGCAATGGTATTTTTCAAAAATTGTTTGGAACGAAGTTCGTTTTGCGCATGTGTGTTTAAGATTGCCGAAAGGGAGTTGATCTCATGAAACAGCTTATTCAGTTCGCCTTCCTCGTCACAGTCAATCCGCGCGGCTGAATTTGACCTGCTGCTGGCGCTGATTTTGGCAGCGGCCTGTTCTATGATTTTATTTTGCCTGAGGAAAAACCGACAGCAAAAAACAAGGATAGCTGCAGCCATACAGACTGCGGCGATATAAATATACAGCGCCGCGTTTTCAGATACCGTGAAGACTGCGGAAAAAACGGAGAATAGGACGGCGCAGAGTACGATTTCACAAAACAGCCGTTTGATATATTTGTCTGTAAATAGTTTCATGTTACACCTGCCATTTATATCCCATGCCGCGAATGGTTATAATCCTTTCCGGCCTGCCCGGGTGGTCTTCGATTTTCGTGCGCAGTCTTCGTATATACACAGTCAGTGTGTTGTTATTCACGTAGTTTTCACTGCTGTCCCAAAGCTTTCCTAAAATCTGTTCCGGAGTCAGCACGATATCCGGGTTTTGCATAAACATACAAAGCAGCTTATATTCATTAGCGGTTAAATCAAGCGGCACGCCGTTTTTATAGACGTTGTTTTTTAATAATTCGACACGGATGCCATTGGAATTTAACTCGGTCTGCGTATCGCTAAAATGGTTGCTGCGCCGCAAAGTGGCGTGGATCTTTGACAGCAAAACAGCGAGCTTAAACGGTTTTGTAATATAATCATCCGCGCCGATATCCAGTCCCATGATGATATCCGTCTCTTCATCAGAGGCAGTCAGAAATAAGATCGGCACTTGGGATGTCCGGCGTATGTTTTTGCACAGATCAAAACCGCTGCCGTCAGGAAGGGATACGTCAAGGATGATAAGATCGTAGGTTTTCGTTTCAAAGAACCGGTTCGCCTGCGCACAGGTGCGCGCAACGTCCAGTTCATAGCCTTGTTTTTTTATGGCAAATGATAAGCCCGTGACAAGGCTTAAGTCGTCCTCGGTTAACAGTATTTTCATTGTTTGCTCCTTTTTTCGAATATATGTAAATGGGATGTAAACCCGCAGCCACTCCTTTTTCATACGGTCAGTGCCATAAATGTGCAGGCCTGTCTGAATGGTTACGTTCAGTGTCCATTATACCGCAACGGTTTTATATATGGAACATGTTTTTTGCCCATGTGATTGTTATATGATTGCTGTATATTAATTTTTATAATAATTTATTGTAATTCGATAAAAATATATTGAAATAAACAAAAAATATGATAATCTAAAAAAGAAGATGAATGAAATGCGAAAGGGGAAGAGAATATGAAACAGGGAGAAATAGCAAGATGGTTAAAAGTGATTACATGCGGCATAGGCATTATGGGAGTATTCTTTTTTGTATTTTTAGTGCCCATACTTGCAGGGGAAATGAAAAAAAGTTATCCGCATCTGGCGTATTTATATTGGCCGGGGCTGCTTTATATTCTTGTGGTTGCCGGCGCCTGTTTTGCCATTTTGATTGAGTTTTGGATAGTATGCTGCCAGATCGGAAAGGACAATTCTTTTTCCATGGAAAACGCGGAGGCTTTTAAGCAGATCAGCAGGCTGGCGGTTCTGCTGGCAGCCGTATGGTTTTTAGGAGCGGTGTGCCTTGTGCTGCTGCACTGCCTGCATCCTGCGCTGCTGCTGTTTTTTATATTTGCTTTGTTTATGAGCTTTGCCGTGGCAATCTGCGCAGCGGCGCTGTCACATCTTGTGCTAAAGGCGTACCAACTGCGTCAGGAAAATGAACTTACGATTTAACTAAACGGAGGAGCGGAATGTGATTGTAATTAATATTGATGTGATGTTGGCGAAAAGAAAGATGAGCGTGACACAGCTGGCCGGGCAAATAGGCATTACGCTGGCCAATCTTTCTATTTTAAAAAACGGAAAAGCGAAGGCGGTTAAAATCGAAACGCTGAATAAAATATGCCGGGCGCTGGACTGCCAGCCGGGAGATCTTTTGGAGTACCGGCCGGATGATTTGGAAAATGAGGATGCATCAGACGAATAACGACATGGGGTGATGATATGGAAAACAAAGATAATACGGAAAGCAAAAATAATATGGAAAACGAAAATAATATGGAAAATAAAAATATTACAGAAAACGAAAATAATACGGAAAATGAAAATAATATGGAATCGGAAATGTTTACAGATACGCTGTTTGCAGAAGAACCGTCTGCTCTGCGGGCTGAGCAGTTTAAAAAGCTCGGTTTGCCAAGCCTTTTGTATGCGTTTGTTTATACGATCTGCATGTTTCAAAACGGCAGTGGGATAACGATGCCGGTGTGGATTGCGGCAACGATTTTTTATGCATGCACGGTGATGCGAAAAATTGCGGCCGGACAATGCTGCCGCCTGCGCAAGGGCAGCCTGTTTTATATTACCGTAATGCTTTTGCTTGGAATTTCTACATTTTTTACGGATGCGGTTTGCGTGATCTGGCTGAATCATATTGGATTTTTTATCATGCTTGTGATGTTTTTGCTGCATCAGTTTCATGATGACAGCCAGTGGGATTTTTCAAAAAGCCTTTCGGAAATGCTGCTGGCGGTGTTTGGCAGTATGGGCTGCATGTTTGTGCCGTTCACAGACGCTTATGCATGCTGGCAGGAGAAAAAAGGGAAGAAGAACAAAAAGCTTCGGGCGGTTTTGATTGGGCTTGCACTGGCGGTGCCGGGAATATTGATGCTTGGATTATGCCTGATGTTTGCCGACGCCGTCTTTGAGGCAATGGTGGAGCGGCTTTTTGCGGGCTTTCGTGTTTCGGAAAATGTAATGGAAGTCATTATTATGCTGCTGTTTGGATTTTTTTCTTCTTATTGCGGGATGCGTTATCTTGCCCGCCGCGGCGATATACAGTTTAAGACAAGTGAAACAGCGTTTGACGCGGTAATCGCAATGACGTTTTCCGGC
The DNA here is from genome assembly GCA_948468465.1 of uncultured Eubacterium sp. The sequence goes on from CAOKJJ010000080.1 coordinate 9,812, forward strand.
GTGCTGCTTGTGATGTATGTGATTTTCTGCGGGGTGCAGGTACTGTATTTATTTGCGGGAAATATGCGGCTGCCAAGGGGAATGACTTATGCGCAGTATGCACATCGGGGCTTTTATATGTTATTGTTTGTATGTTTTGTAAATTTTGTGCTGGTGTTATGTATGCGCAAATATTTTGCGAGGCATAAAATACTGGATGGCATGCTGCTTTCCATCTGCGCATGTACCTATGTGATGCTTGCTTCCAGCGCGTACCGGATGTTTTTATACATTGGCGCTTATCAGCTGACCGTTATGCGTGTATTTGTGCTGGCAGCGCTTATCGCATTGTCGTTTTTATTGGCGGGCGTTGTGCTTATCATATGCAGGCCGCGGTTTCCACTGTTTCGTTACAGTGTCGCTGTAGTAAGCGTAATTTATTTGTGCCTGGCATTTTCGCATATGGACTATTTTATTGCTTCTTATAATCTGTCACATGCGCCGCAGACACAAAATATGGACTGGTCCTATTTGTCAGCGCTGTCCCTGGACGCCGCGCCGGCATTGGCGGACTATTATGAACACGCGTCAGGACAGGAGCAGGAACGCATAAAATACAGCGCGGGGCGGGCGGAAATGGCGGCAAAAGGACAAATAGACAAAAGTGAACTGTATGAAGAGCATTGGTCTGCGGATTATCTGTATCAGATTTATATGGCGCAGCAGAAGCTGGGACTGCGAAACTTTAATGTGTCGCGGTATTGGGCGGTCAGGCTGTTAGCCAAATGATTTTACTTTTGCATTCCATCCGGCCGCCGCTTGTGTTATACTGTAATCATGAAACCGCAGACACCGCGACGCGGATTTTTAAAGAGCCTGCATTCAGATAAGTAAGAAAGGTTGAATTGTGCATGGAAAAAGATTCTAAAAAGCAATCCGGTTCATCTGGAAAAGTATATTTTGTCGGTGCGGGGCCGTCAGATCCGGGGCTTCTTACGGTCAAGGGCTTACAGGCGCTGCAAAGCGCGCAGGCCGTTATTTATGACGCATTGATCGGGCCCGGCATCTTAAGTCTGATACCGCAGACGGCAGAAAAAATACCGGTAGGCAAGCGTGCCGGCAGACATTCGGTGAAACAGGAAGAGATTAACCGTCTGATTTTGGAACAGGCGCAAAAAGGCAGAACGGTTGTGCGGTTAAAAGGCGGTGATCCGTTTTTGTTCGGCAGAGGCGGGGAAGAGCTGGAGCTTTTGCTTGCACATGGGATACCGTATGAGATTGTGCCGGGGATTACCTCGGCCCTTGCTGTTCCTGCTTATGCGGGCATTCCGGTTACATACAGGGGGATATCTTCGAGTGTGCATATCCTGACCGGACATAAAAAGCAGGATGAACCGTTTCATATGGATTTTGAGGCGTTGGTGCGTGCCGGGGGTACATATGTATGCCTGATGGGGATGTCAGCGCTGCATGAGATCGTATCGGGTTTTTTACAGGCGGGCATGTCTGCCGATATGCCGGCTGCGGTGATTGAGCAGGGCACCGGGGCAAGACAGCGCACGGTCCTTGCGAAGCTGTCAGCGCTTGAAGAAGAAGTAAAAAAGCAGCGGCTTTTGGCGCCTGCTGTCATAGTGATCGGAAAGACTGTATCCTGCGCGGAAAAATATGCGTGGCGGGATAAGCTGCCGTTGTCCGGATGCCGTATTGTTGTCACGAGGCCGGCTTCACGCAGCAAAAAGTTAACGCGGCTTCTGCAGGAGCTTGGAGCGGAGGTAATGGAACAGCCTTCGATTCGCACGCAGCTTCGGGAGTGTGTCAGCCAGCTTGAAGAAGCATTGGACCGTATTGCAGAGTATGAATATATGGTATTTACGTCTCCGGCCGGCGTGGATTATTTTTTTGCATTGTTAGATCGTATGGAACGGGACATTCGCTGTATTGGAATGGTCAGACTGGCCGCTATCGGAAGCGCCACCGCGGATGCGCTGAAAAAACGCGGCCTGCGTGTGAATCTTGTGCCAAAACGATATAACAGTGAAGCGCTTGGAGCATTACTGCATGAGTCGGTACCGGAAGGCGGCAAAGTACTGCTGCTGCGCTCGGCAATCGGAAACAGGGAGCTTGTTCCGCTTATACAGGGCAGCAGGCGGATTACAGTCACGGATCTGGCAATTTATGATACCATTTTGAATACGGATGGTGATTTGGCGCTTATGCAGGAGTCATGCGCCCTGCCAGGGCCGTCTGAAACGAAACAGTCCGCGGAGCACGGCCTGGAAGCGGATATGGTTATGTTTACAAGTGCATCTGCAGTGCGCGGATTTGTGCAGATGACAAAAGGGCTAGACTATACAAAAGTCTGTGCGGTATGTATCGGGCGGATGACAGCGGATCAGGCGTCCGCTTATGGCATGTGTGTGCATCTGGCTGAAAAAGAGACAGTGGAAAGCATGGCGGAAGCGGCAGTGCAGCTGTTTCAGCATACAGAATAACAATTTGCAGAATCAAAAAATAAAGGAAAAAGGACAGATAATCATATGGAACTGATAAAAAGACCCAGACGTCTGCGCATGCATCCGACGCTGCGCAGGATGGTGCGTGAGACGCGCATTGACCAGGCTTCTTTGGTATATCCGATGTTTATTGCCGAAGGAAGCGGTATCAAAGAGGAAATCTCTTCTATGCCGGGACAGTACCGCTGGAGTGTGGACCGCATGGGGGAGCAGCTGTCGCAGCTTTTGCAGGCGGGGGTATCGTCGGTGATGTTTTTCGGCATTCCAAAACAAAAAGATGAGACGGGGAGCGGCGCCTATGCGGAGGATGGCATTATCCAGCAGGCGCTGCGCCAGGCAAAGAAGGACTTTCCGCAGATGTATTATATGGCGGATTTGTGCATGTGTGAATATACGTCGCATGGACACTGCGGCATTTTGTGCGGGCAACAGGTAGATAATGACAAAACGCTTGCGTATCTGGCACGCATCGCGGTATCGCAGGCGCAGGCAGGCGCGGATCTGGTTGCGCCGTCTGACATGATGGACGGCAGAGTGGCCGCGATTAGAAAGGCTTTGGACCAGGCCGGATTTGTGCATATCCCGATTATGGCGTATTCCGTTAAATATGCGTCATCGTTTTACGGGCCATTTCGTGATGCGGCGGGTTCCGCTCCGGCGTTTGGCGACCGCAGATCCTACCAGATGGATTTTCATAACCGCAGGGAAGCGCTGAAAGAAGCGGCCCTGGATGTGGAAGAAGGAGCGGACCTTGTGATGGTAAAGCCGGCGATGGCTTATGCTGACCTGATACGTGAAGTGCGTGAGCTTGTCAACGTTCCGGTAGCCGCATATAGTGTCAGCGGAGAATACGCGATGATCAAGGCTGCCGCCGCCGCGGGATTTATCCAGGAGGAAGCCATCGTAACAGAAGCTGCCGTGTGCGCATACCGTGCGGGTGCGGACATTTACATCAGTTATTTTGCAAAAGAGCTTGCGGAGTATAAAAAAGAAGGGAAGTTTGGATGATGCAGACGATCACACATTCACAGCAATTATATGAAGAAGCAAAACAATATCTGCCGGGCGGCGTAAATTCTCCGGTGCGTGCGTTTTCCTCCATCGGGGATACGCCGCGCTTTATAAAAAGGGCGGACGGCCCGTATCTATGGGATGAGGACGGCTGCCGTTACATTGATTATGTCTGCTCGTGGGGGCCTATGCTGTTAGGACACAACCATCCGGATATATTAAAAAGCGTAACCGAAGCCTGCGGACGGGGGCTTAGCTATGGCGCAGCGACAAAAATAGAAGTGGACATGGCAAAGCTGGTCTGTGAAATGGTTCCTTCGATCGAAATGATACGGATGGTCAACTCCGGAACCGAAGCGGTTATGAGCGCCATTCGCGCAGCCAGGGGATATACGCGCAGAGATAAAATCATAAAATTCGAAGGCTGTTATCACGGACACGCGGACAGCCTGTTAGTAAAAGCCGGTTCCGGCGTCCTTACACAAGGAGTTCCTGACAGCGCCGGCGTTCCGAATGGCTGTACAAAAGATACGCTGTCAGCTGTATACAATTGTCTGGAAAGTGTAAAAGAACATTTCCTGCGCGAAGGGGAACAGATCGCAGCCGTTATCGTAGAGCCTGTGGCGGCCAACATGGGCGTTGTCCTGCCGCAGCCTGGATTTTTGGAAGGTCTGCGTGAACTTTGTACCCAATACGGCGCTTTGCTTATATTTGATGAAGTCATTACCGGATTTCGCCTGCAGGCAGGCGGTGCGCAGGCCATGTTTGGCGTAACGCCGGATCTGACGGTCTTTGGCAAGATCATCGGTGCGGGACTGCCGGTTGGCGCCTATGGAGGAAAACGCTGCGTGATGGAAGTCGTATCACCGCTTGGAACCGTCTACCAGGCCGGAACGTTAAGCGGCAACCCAATCGCGATGGCGGCCGGCTATGCCATGCTGCAGCTGCTCCATAACAGCCCGCATCTGTATCAGCGGTTAAACGCGGACGCAGACAGTTTTTTTGCGCGGCTTAAAAATATTTTGCAAAAAGCAGGACTTCCGTATCAGGTCAACCATATCGGATCTTTAGGATGTCTGTTTTTTACAGATCTTCCGGTGACCGATTATGAAAGCGCTAAAACATCAGATACAAATGCGTATGCCGCATACTGCCGTTATATGTTAAGCCATGGCGTTTATCTGGCACCGGCACAGTTTGAAGCGATGTTTTTGTCCGTGGCGCATACGGAGGAACAGCTGGTGCAGACGTTGGAAACGGTGGAGGAGTATTTTGGGTGTATCAGCTGTTGATAAGTTCGGTCCGGATAGAATAGGAAATGCCGATATCGGCGTTTCCTTCTATTCGGTCAATTAACCGTTTGGCGGCAATGGCCGCCTTTTTGCCATGAAATATGCGGATCATTGGCACGCGCCATGGGAGCAGTGTTTCTTGTGGAAGTTCGTCAAAGCATACGATATCCAGATCTTTAGGCACACTTAGTCCGAGCTGCTGGGCAGCGCCCAAAAGTCCTAAGGAAATCTGGTAATTTTCTGTTAATACAGGCAGAGGACGGCATGGAAGACGCGTTAGAAAATCCTGTGCGCAGTCACGTATTTCAGGAAGCTCTCCGGACAGCTCAACCGTATGCCCGCTGATTCCAAAGTTGTCAGTGCATTGCGCAAAGGCGCGCCGGCGTTCGGTAAAGTTAAAATTATATTCGGTACTGTGAGACAGATACCAGATGTCTTTATAACCTCGTCTGGCGAGATACTCCACCGCGTCATGAACACCGCCATTATTGTCAATCAGAATATTATCTCCTGTGGGCAGACGCAGATCGCAGTCAAAAAGCATGAGCGGGACAGAAACTGTCTGGAACGGAAACAGACAGTCTGCAGGAATATCGACTGCAAAGATGATCGCGCCTGCGACCTGTCCGTTTAAATGTTCCTTTAACAAAGAGGCGGATGTTTCATCATAGGTAACGGACTGCAGAAGATAACCGTGATCGTTGAGGATACGGTACAGTTCGGTATAGGATTGTTTAAACAGCCCATAGTCACTAAAGGAAGATATCTTTGTATTGATCAGCAAAACTTTATCGGGAAATAGTTTGTCCTCCTGGTGGTGAAGTTCCTTCTGGCAGGCGAGAATGGCCTCGCGTGTTTTCGGATTGACTCCCGGACGGCCATTCAGTGCCAAAGATACGGTGGCAGGAGATATTCCCAGTCGTTTTGCAATAGCCCGACCAGTGATTTTAGATTCTTCCATGTTTCGTGTGACCTCCTTTTATTGCACAGCAGAGCGTTTTAAACGAATGCCGATATATTGTCGGCCAGGCAGAGGGATTTCAAAACGTCCTCTGCGGCGGCCGGCATTGCTGATTGTCATATTCCAGGTATCAATGACTTCGACATCGAACCAGGTAGTGTCATCTATCCAGATCTGTCTGAAAGACGGCCGCCAGATGCTGAAATAGAAAAAGTAATATTGGCCGTTATAAGCTGGATCCGCAGGTATGGCTACGTCATCATCCCATTGAAAATGAATATCATCTCTTAAATTTCCAAGACACAGGCCGCATCCCGGAACGTCTTTCATAAAATCCAACAGAAAGCGGAATCTTTCCGCGCTCTCGCCTTTCAGCGTTCCGCCATGTGCCCACCAGATCATGGGATCATCGCAAAGGAACGTCTCGCTGTGGCCGCAGTAGCCGCCCCGGATAAGGGCTTCCCATGCACGGCGGACTAATTCCTCCGGGGTAAAATTTCCCCAACAGTGCGGAAAATTGCCTTCATATCCGACTTCGTCCCAGATGACGGGCTTGCCAAAACGATCCCGCAGATCGTTGGTGTATTCTGTAGTCTTGTGGTGATCCTCACGCTGGCAGCTGCAATGGGTAATCCATGGGCGCGTGTAGTCAAAAAATGTTTCACAGTTATGTATGGACAGCAGATGATGGTATGGGTCGGATTCTTTTAGGGCCATCCCCATTTGCTCCCAGTCATCAGCAGTTAAATGCCGCATCAGATCATACTCGTTTGCTAATGACCACCATACATTGCGGAAGGCGCCGTATCGGGCGGCAACATACCGCAAATACAGCAGATTTTCTTCCATGGTCATGACCGAAAAGCCCCAGCGGTCATAGGCATGAAAAAGGATCAGATCCGCTTCGATGCCAAGCTCCATCAACTGTTGGATCATATGGTCATAATGCCTGAAATAAGCGGGATTGAACCGCTGAAAGTCCCAATGGTTGCCGGGTGCCGCGCCGTTATAGTCGCTAAAGTTCTCACGGGTTAAGATGCTGGCGTCCATAGGAGTTCCCTCATATGGGAAAAACGGCGGATCCTGAAGACAGAAATCATAATGTTTGGGCATAAGGCAAAACCGCATTTTATTAAAATATCCCTTTTTAAGCTCTTCAAACGTCTGGTTGATCATCTCCGGTTTTTGCAGTGCGAAGGCATAACAGGTGGTGCCGCAGGAGTGGTGCGGCGTACTATCCTGGTATTTAAAATAAAATTGATCTGTCGTCCGTACAGGACCGTGATTGTTTTTCGCGGGCGGTATGGCACAAAACTGCCCGGAGAAAGTCTGCGGGCTGAAACTGCCGGAAACTTCGTAAGTATATACACCTTCATAAGAGGGCATGAACCGGATGCGATAGATACCGTCACCATCATAGAAACCGTTTACGGACACAGTTTCCCTTTTATGATAAAATATACCATGTATTTCATAATCCGTAAAGGGGTTTTTCTCCTGTTTTCCCGGTACGGTAAGTTCGAATACACCCCATTTTTCTACTTGCGTCATCACAAGGACTCCTTTCTAAATAGATGGTTTAAATTTGCTTTAAATAATTTAGATATAGTTTAAATAATAGTTTTGGATTTGTCAATATCAGATATATTTACTGTGATTTTGCATAATTTATAGTTACATTTTTTGTTAAAATAGACGATTTTTAAATATTTCGTTTAAAATTTAAATAAAAATGTTGAATTTTTCTAACGATGGGTTTATATTATGAGTCAGAAAACCGCGGTGCATATTTGAGCGGCAAAAAAGAAAAGGAGATCAAAAAAATGGCAAAAACAGCAGAAGAGATTAAAAGTATTGTTTCTCAAATGACTTTGGACGAAAAGGTTCGTTGCTGTGCATTGTATCAGGACCGTTTTGGCAATCTGCCTCGTTTTGGCATTGCTTACCGCAGCTGCGACAATCCTTCCGGAGGGTGGTGCGATTATTTTCGTCTGCCAAGAGAAGAGATGGAGGATAAGTTTTGGGGGACCTGTTTCCCGCAGGCAGCGGCGCAGGGGGCTGCCTGGAATCCAAAACTGGCCCGTGAGATCGGTGAGGCACAGGGACGGGAGTGCAAAAACCAGCAGGTAGATATTATTCTCCGCCCGGGTGTCAATATGAAACGAAGCCCGCTGTGCGGAAGAAACTTTGAATATTATTCTGAGGATCCATGGCTTTCTTCAGAATTAGGGGCGGCATATATTCAGGGAGTTCAGAGCCAGCATGTGGCTGCAAACTTAAAACATTTTGTCTGCAATAACCAGGAGTATGAACGGATGACTACAAATGCGCAGGTGGATGAGAGGACGTTCAATGAGATGTATCTGCGGGTATTCCAGCTTGTATTGCAGAAATCTGATCCATGGACGATTATGACCTGCTATAATAAAGTAAACGGCAAGTGGGTGCATCAAAACAGGGAAATTATGGATAAGCTGAAAAATGAGTTCGGCTATGACGGGCTGATTATGTCCGATGCCTTTGCCGTCCATTACAAAGAAGATAAAGTGGAGGGGCATATTGCCGGCCTGGATGTGGAGCTTGCGGAGGAAGACAACCACAGCCATCTGCTCTGGGATGCGATCAACAATGGCGAAATGCCGGAACAGGTATTGGACCGCATCGCTTATCATGTGGTGGACTGTTATTATAAGATTCATGACGGAAGCGAGGTTCCGACCGTGGATCTGAAAGCGCATCATGCGCTGGCACGCCGGGCAGCGGCGGAAGGGGCGGTTCTTTTAGAGAATGACGGCATACTGCCTCTTGCTAAGACAGTAGAAGGCCTGGCAGTCATCGGTGCGTTTGCCAAAGAGCCATGTTATATGGGCGGCGGTTCCGGCCATATGAATGGGCATACACTGGATATTCCTTATGATGAGATGATGCAGCTGACGGGAGCAGAGGAAATTCCTTATGCGGCAGGCTATCAGATCAATGCCGGATTCCCGCCGGAAGATACGCCGCGTCCGGATCTGATTACGGAGGCTGTGGAAACGGCTAAAAATGCCGAACTTATCATTTTATTTGTCGGATATCCTTATGGTGTGGAATCGGAAGGATATGACCGTACGGATCTGTTTCTTCCTAAGAGCCAGCGGGATTTGCTGGATGCCGTGCTGGCTGTGAATGAAAACGTGGTACTTGTGGTCAATACCGGGGCGCCTGTAGACATTACCGCCTATAACAAACGGGTAAGAGCTGTGCTGCAGGGCGGCTATGCAGGTGAGGCATCCGGCGGAGCCGCGGTTGACATTTTATTTGGATTTGCAGAACCTGGCGGACGGCTTCCGGAGACATATCCGTGCCGTCTGGAAGACACTCCTTCCTATCTGAACTTTCCGCACTATCCGGATACGATGCCAAATGTGACTTACGGGGAAGGTGTGTATATCGGTTACCGGTGGTATGATGCAAAAAAACTGGAGGTGGAATATCCGTTCGGGTATGGCTTGTCTTATACGACCTTTGCTTATCGTGATATTCATTTGGATAAGAGCGGAATCAGCGCGGATGACAAAGTGACAGTCAGCTTTACAGTAAAAAATACGGGCAGCCGTGCCGGATCGGATGTGGCTCAAATCTATGTAAGGGATGTGGTTAGCAGTATCAACCGTCCGGTAAAAGAGTTAAGAGGTTTTCAAAAAGTTTATCTGGAACCAGGTGAAGAACAGCAGGTTTCCGTTACGTTAGACCGAAGGGCTTTTGAATGCTATACGCCTGCCCTGCATAAATGGGTCGTAGAAGGCGGTGAATATGAAATTCTTGTGGGCCGCAGTTCCAGGGAGATCCTGCTGACGGCATCTGTTATGGTGGATTCAGTCGAGGCAGTCAAGCGTTTCAGCCCACAGGCACAGGTAGGGCATTTTGTGAAGGAGCCGCAGTTTAAAGAGGCGTTATCCACAGCCAGCAGTGCGGTACAGGAATTTTTTGATCCTGACAAAAATCCGATTCTTCCGCTGGGGCTTGCGATCCCGTTTGGGCAGTTCGGGGATGCCGATCTTGGACAGGGCAAGCTGAACCAGGAGCTGATTCAGAAAGTAGTCAGCAGGCTTAATGTAAAAGACAACAGCCTGGAACTGTCTTCCAAACTGGTTCAGCAAGTGGTAAGTACGCTGAATGAAGGGAAAGAATAATACATATCAGGGAGGATAATATTATGCAGAAATTAAAGCATGAATCAAGTTATTATCAGACAGCTGCCTTTAAATGGAGGCAGCGTATCGGGTTCGGTATCAGTGATTATGCATGCAATCTGGCATATTTGCTGGCTAATACCTATTTATTGTTTTATTATACGAACTGTGCCGGCATAGATCCTGCTCCTATTGGAATTATGTTTGTTGTTACAAAGTTTATTGATGCGTTTACGGATTATATGGTAGGTGCGCTCATTGACCATACAGATACCAGGATGGGCAGATACCGTCCATGGATGATGGTGGGAGCGCCTGTACTGGCAGTGGGAATGGTACTTCTGTTTTCGGTTCCTGTTCATTGGAGCGCGGGAGCGAAGCTTGCATGGGCATATGTTACCTATGTTATTTTCTCCTTTGGCTATACGCTGGTGAATATCCCTATGGCTCCAATTGTGACAGCGCTGTCGCCAGAGCCGGCGGAGCGCACGAAAATCGCGACGACCCGTACCGTATTTTCCAATCTTGGCTCGCTGACCTCTTCTTTGTTTGTGCTTCCTATGATCTACTTTTTTGCAGGATCCAAGGATGCGACAGGCGCGGCTTTGGCGACCGGATACCGAAATACCAATATCGTGCTTGGCATTATCGTAATTGCGATCATTTTTGCATGCGTGTTCAGTGTCGCAGAAATCAATCCGCCTACGAAAACAGAAGAAAAGTCTTCGATATTAAAAGACATAGGCGATATGTTTAAAAATAAATATTATATTATATTATGATTCTGGGACTGACATTTTTCCTGTTTTTGGGATATCTGGGCATGTACGGCGCGATGCAGTACTATTATACATATATTATAGGCAATGCAGATTCTATGAGCCTTGCGTTATCCTTGCTGACGATTTTGGCGATTCCGACGATGCTTGTTTCGGCGTTTTTAAACGGAAAGGGAATTACCAAGGTCAGGCTGATGCAGTTTGGCGCCATCGTCGACTGCGTGGGTTATCTTATATTATTTATAACCTCCAATGTTACCGTTGCCACAGCAGCGCTTGCCCTGATCGGTTTAGGATTTGGATTCAGACAAAGCATGTATTTTTCCATGCTGCCTGATATCTTTGACTACACAGAATGGAAGTGCGGCAAAAATATGGGCGGTACGCAGAACGCGGTAAACGGATTTGTGAATAAAGTATCATCCGCCTCCGCGTCGGCTATCATATCCGCCCTGCTGACATGGAGCCATTATCAGGAGAATATCCCGGCGATGGACGCGGCTCTTGCGGCAGGTGAAAACCTGAAAGAAGCATTTCCAGTCACGATCGGCGCACTGAATTTTGCTTTTGGCGGACTGTCTCTTGCGGCAACTGTTTTATGTGTTTTGATTATGCTGCCATATGATCTGGATAAAAAGTATCCTGAGATACGTGCCGATTTGGATGAAAGGCAGAAAAAGAGCGCCTGATAACTCTGTCTGGACGCTGGGAAAAACGGCCATGGAGAACTTGAACGGGTGCGTAGCATGTAGCGTGTTTTTAAATAAGATTCCTGCTTTGGATGCAGGAATCTTATTTTTTGCGGTGATTGCGGATGAATCAGAAAAGAAACATTTTTGACATTGTGTTGCGTTTTTTTTGTTGGCTATGCGGACGCTGGATGAGGGGCGAAGCCTGGATTTCGGCTCCTACTCCAGAATGTTAAGAATTCCTAAGCATTCTGCATG
>CAOKJJ010000081.1 GCA_948468465.1 uncultured Eubacterium sp.
AAACCAGGGGCGCAGCCCAGCGTCGCTTTTAGCCACTGGCTGTAAGCCAGGGGCGAACTTGCGACGCGACCGGACGGAGCCACTACGTTCATGCAGAATGTTTAGGGATTCTTAACATTCTGGAGTAGGAACCGAAATCCAGGCCCCGCCCTTCATCCAGCGTCCGAGTAGCCAACAAAAAAACGCAACAAAATGTCAAAAGTGTTTCTTTTCTGGTTCAACCAGGTTACCGCATAAAAGGGACTGCTGCACAGTGCAGCAGTCCCTTTTTTATCGTATTTCGCTGTTCATTTATTTCTGCTCTTTCGCCATTGCGATCGTATCCAAAAGCTCCACAATTTCCTCTGTTGTATTGTCCTTTTTCCATCAGAGTCCTGCTTCTATGCTTTCTCACTTCCGACAACCGCTTTGCGCAGCAAGTCAACCGGGATCATCGTAGCACCCAGAATCAAAACCGTAATCCATCCGGCAATGCCAAACGGCTCACAGCTGAACATATTTCCAATCCAGGTAAACAGCGGGAATGGAATCAGCGCTGCATTGACAATCAATGCCTGTACAAAGATAATCGCAAAAAATACTTTCATAAATCCGGTATTTTCATCCAAGCCCTTAAATATCGCAAACGAATCATCTCTGACATTAAACCCGTTAAATAACGCGCTGACAATAAACAGTACAAAGTATCCCGTCAGATGCTGCTCCTCATTTGCAAACAAATTTTTGAAAAACGGCAGTTTCAGATACAGAAAACTTAATACGGTAAGCCACGCACCCATCGTTAAAATCTGCGCCATCATCTTTTTGCTTACGATGCTCTCGTCTCTGCGCCGCGGCTTTTCTGTCATATATTTCTCAAGCGCTGGTTCGTTTCCAAGCATAATGGCTCCAAGACTGTCCATAACGAGATTGACAAATAACAAATGCGTTACTTTTAATGGTTCTTCCACACCGAAGAACGGCGCAATCGCACTGACAATGACTGCCGCCACATTAATCACCAGCTGGAACTTGCAGAATTTTAAAATATTGTGATAAATCGTACGTCCATACCAGATGGCATCTTTAATGGATTTGAAATTATCATCCAAAATTACAATCTTTCCGGCTTCTTTTGCCGCTTCAGTACCGCTGCCCATCGCAAAGCCGACATCCGCGCGCTTTAATGCCGGTGAGTCATTGACGCCGTCACCCGTCATGCCGACAACCAGATTCATTTCCTGGCACAGCCGTACCATTCTGGACTTATCTGTCGGCAGCGCTCTGGCAATCACGCGGATATCCGGTATGATCTTTTTGACTTCCTCATCCGACATTTCATTTAACTGTGCAGAGGATAACGCTTTGTCTTTATCGTTCTTTAAAAGTCCCGCGTCTTTTGCGATCGCAACCGCTGTTTCCAAACGGTCGCCGGTGATCATAACGACCTGAATGCCGGCTTCCTGTACCTGATGAATCGCATCTCTTGCTTCCGGCCTTACATCATCGCGGATGCCGACCAGGCCAATAATGACAATGTCATCATTGATCGTATTTTCCACAAGCGGCTTGGCCGAATAACCGAAGGCAAGCACACGCATCGCCTTTGAAGCAAGCTCGTCAATCTTTTTATTTAAAGCTGCCTGGTCTATCGCCTGTTCCCTGCCGTCCGCATCCAGATATTTTACTGCCTGTGCCAGTAATTTTTCCGGTGCGCCTTTATAAAAGGTCTTTCCAACGTGATCAATTCTGGCCTGGCTGAATTTATTGGCCGAATTAAATCCCTGACTGGCTGTTACGACATATTCTGCATTCGCATTTGCCGCGTTAAACGCTTCTTCGCCCATAAACTTCATCAGCGCCTGGTCGGTTGCATTTCCCCCGATGACTTTATGCGAAGCGTCAAATAATGACTGCGTATTTTTACCGATGGCCAGATCCATCATTTTCTTTATTTCTGTATGGCTGCCAAGCTCAGGAATCGGAATCGAGCTGCCGTCCGCCGTAAAGAAATCCACGACCTCCAGCATCCCTTTTGTAATCGTGCCTGTCTTATCACTGAAAAGGATGTTTAAAGAACCAGCCGTCTCAATACCTTCCGCCTTTCTGACAAGTACGTTATGATCCAGCATCTTGCTTGTATTCTGCATCAGTACAAGAGAAATCATAAGCGGCAGGCCTTCCGGCACCGCGCATACGATAATAACGACTGCCAGAGACACGGCACGTATGATATCCTGTAAAATGACTTCTATGCCGTTGCCAAAATAAGCTGATACGCCTCCGGCTACCATAACAAAATGCACAAAATATAAAATGGAAATCGCGATCGCTCCGATATAGCCAAAGGTCGAGATCTGTTTTGCCAGTTTTGCCAGTTTTACTTTCAGCGGAGAATCCGGCTCGTCTTCCTGCATTTCTTCCGCCATCTTGCCCATCATCGTTTTTAAGCCGACTTTTCTGACATCCAATACGCCTTCACCGTCGAATACTACCGCGCCGCGAAACAGCGAATGCGCATCCACGAACGTATCGCCGGTAATGTCTTCCGGCAGCTGGAAGCTTTCATCTGCTTCTGTCTTTTTGCACTCTTCCGCTTCGCCGTTTAACGCGGAATTATCCACACGCAGCGATCCTGAAATCAAAATGCCATCCGCCGGAATTTTGTTTCCGGACTGCAGCAGCACTTTATCGCCGGTTACCACATCATCCACTTCAATAACTGTAACTACGCCGTTACGGTATACTTTGCATTCGTCTTTTTTCGTACTGTCTTTTAATTCCCTGTACTTTGTATCACTTGCCACACCTGTTTTTGCTGACACAAAGGCTACGATCAGCACTGCCACAATGGTTCCAAGCGGCTCATAAATTTCCGCGTATCCAAAGAAAAACATGACGATCATAAGCGCCGCAATCGCCAGCAGTACCCTGATCATAGGGTCTTCAAATGTTTCCTTGAACTCGTCCCAGAAAGTCGTCGGTTCAGAATCCGGAATTTCATTGGATCCATATTTTTTCCGCGACTCCTCTGCCTCTGTATCTGTCAGCCCATTATATTTCATAAGTAATCTGTCCTCCAGTTGTTTTTTGCCAGAGCATGCATTTTTCCTGTATCAAATGTCCGTATCCGGATATTCCATGATGCCCTGAGAATAGTTTTCCAATTCATACGTTTTTTATACATTTCAGATATATCGGTTTGCCAGCTCTCCTAACCCCGGATCTGTCGTCCCCTGTCCGACTGCGCTGAACTTCCATTCACCGTTATGTCTGTAGATTTCTCCAAAAATCATCGCTGTCATTCCTGAATAGTCTTCGGAAAGGTTATATCTGCACATTTCACCGTTATTTCTCTCGTCGATCAGGCGGATAAACGCATTTTGAATCATCCCAAAGTGCTGTTTGCGCTGCACTGCCTGATAAATATTCACAACAATAACGATACGGTCATATTCTGCCGGAATTTTGGAAAGATCTACAAGAATCTGTTCATCATCACCTTCCCCGGCTCCCGTCAGATTATCTCCCATATGCTGAATCGCACCTGTTTTATGTCCGAGATTTCCAAAATAGACAATGTCAGACTTGTCACACAGCTTTCCGTTTTTTAACAGCAGCGCTGACGCGTCACAGTCAATCGGCTTTGGCTTCGGTGCAAAAAAACCTCCTTTCGCCTTCTGCGCCTCGTCCCATCCAAGGCCTACCATCATTTTGGAAAGACCTGCATGTTCTTTAGATAAACTGACCTTCTGGCCCTTTTGCAAACTTACTGACATGAAACTGCCTCCTTTTCTTTCTTGCTTCCTTAATGCAATTAATCCGCATCCACGCCATACTGCGCGCAAAGCGCTTTTAATCCGCCCTGGAAACCGCTGCCGATCGCATTGAACTTCCATTCACTGCCGTTTTTATATACTTCGCCAAATACCGCAGCCGTTTCTATCGAGAAATCTTCTCCCAGATCATAACGCAGCAGCTCTTCGCCCGTATCCTCATTATAGATCCGGATAAACGCATTGTTAATCTGCCCGAAATTCTGACGTCTTTGCTCCGGTTCATAGATCGTGACCGTAAACGCGATTTTTGTTATATTTTCCGGCACTTTCGATAAATCAATTTTAATCTGCTCGTCATCGCCTTCCCCGGCTCCCGTCAGATTATCTCCCATATGCTGTACACTTCCTGACGGATGATTCAGATTTCCATAAAATACAAAATCCTCCTGTTTTGATACTTTTCCGGTATCCGTCAGCAAAAATGCCGCCGCGTCCAGATCAAAATCCCCTCCTGTATCAAACTGGTTCACATCCCATCCAAGGCCGACAACAACGTTTTTCAGTCCGGGATTTCCTTTTGTAAGACTTACTTTTTGTCCTTTTTGCAAACTTACTGGCATATTGTTCCTCCTGATTTTCCTTCCTAATACTAAGCCGTTTCTATTCCATAATGTGCGCAAAGCGCCGCTAATCCACCCTGGAAACCGCTGCCAATCGCATTAAACTTCCATTCTCCATTATGCCGGTATAATTCTCCGACAACGACAGCCGT
This sequence comes from uncultured Eubacterium sp., assembly GCA_948468465.1. The sequence continues at coordinate 4,531 of CAOKJJ010000081.1, forward strand.
CTCAATGGAAAAATCTTCACCCAAATCATAACGAATCAGTTCCGCACCCGTCGCCTCATCGACAATCCGGATAAAAGCATTCGAAACCTGTCCGAAATTCTGCCTTCGCACGTCAGAATCGTAGATCGTAACGGTAAATGCCACTTTTTCCACATTCGCCGGAATTTTGGCCAGATCAACCAAAATCTGCTCATCATCACCATCTCCGGAACCGGTCAGGTTATCGCCCATATGCTTAACCGCCCCGGTCGCATGCTCCAGATTGCCATAGAACACAAATTCCTTCTCTGTCGGACATTTTCCGTTCGCGCCAATCATAAACGCTGCCGCGTCCAGATCAAAATCCGCTCCGGAATCAAATGCATTCACATCCCATCCTAAGCCTACCATAATATTTTTCAGGCTTGGATTGCCTTTTGTCAGATCCACTTTCTGGCCTTTTGATAAATTAATCGGCATAATTAGTTCCTCCTAACAATTATAAATTAACAAAAAATGTTAATATCCATTGTAACACAGGCTGTTGTGGCTGTCACTAGAAATCTGAGATTCTGCGCATCTTTCTGTCAAAAAGCTTGGCTGCAGGGTTCTGTTTATATATCCAATGAGACAATGACCTCTGCTGCTGTAACAAATATTCTTGACGAACTTCTTATTAAAAATACGTGGCTTGGCATATGTATGCGTGACTGTCGCGAAACCAATATTGGTAAGGAACATAGTAAAAATCATGTATTTGATAAATATGGAAATTCCCTCAGAATAATAATTCTGAGGGAATTTCTGCTACATTATATCCAGTAATGCTATTAACTGTTCCACCACTACCGTTGCTATTACTCTTTGCACTCATCCGTACATTCTTTCACATAAATCTGCCATGCCTGAAATCCATCCACCGCTCCCGGAACCACAAAGCCAACCTGCCTTAATGCGGCGCCGCTGATAATCTCACCATTGCCAAATCCATACGGCAGCTTTCTCTGCGGATATTTCTTCTGAAAATCCTCGTTTAAAAACAGCTGATAAGCGGCCTTATCCTTTAAGCCCTGCACTTTTACTGTGATTGGCGCCGGATTGGCCTGCACGTGATGATAGACCGCGCTGACGAGCGCTTCTGTGCCGGATGGATCTGCGATCTCCCATACGGTGCACATTCCCTGCAGCGGATCAGATATCCTGTAATAATCTCCATGCTGGATAAGATCGTAATGCTTTTTAAATCTGCTTATCTGTTCTTTGACTTCTGCCTTTTCTTCCTGCGTCAGCTTGCTGATGTCCAGTTCATACCCAAACGTGCCTGCCATCGCCACGCATGCTCTTGTAGAAAGCGGCACCACCCGTCCGGTCTGATGATTCGGAACCATCGAGACATGGCTTCCCATTGCGCAAACCGGGTATCCAAAAGAAGCGCCGTACTGGATGCTCAGCCGCTCAATGGCATCCGTCGTGTCGCTGATCCACAGCTGCGGCATATAATAAAGCATTCCAACGTCCAGCCGGCCTCCGCCTCCGCCGCATCCTTCAAACAGTATTTCAGGAAATTTTCCGGTCAGCTCTTCCAATACCCGATACAAGCCAAGCATATATCTGTGTGCAAATTCACCTTGTCTTGCGCTGTCTAACATGCTGCTGTATTTATCACAGATCGCCCGGTTGCAGTCCCATTTTATATAAGAAACTGGTATTCCGTCAAGCAGTGCTGTAATGCGTTCGATCATGTAATCCTGTACGTCTTTTCTGGAAAAATCCAAAATCCACTGGCATCTGCTCAGGCACGGCTTCCTTCCGGGAGCTCCTACCACCCAGTCCGGATGGCTCCGGTATAACTCGCTGTCTTCGGATATCCCTTCCGGCTCCAGCCAGATGCCGAACCGCATCCCTTCCGCGGTAATGCGCTCCGCCAGTTCCTTTAACGTACAGCCAAGCTTCTTTTCATTCGCAAACCAGTCTCCCAGTCCGGTGCTGTCATCCTGCCTGTTTCCAAACCAGCCATCATCCAATGCAAACAATTCTATGCCAAGCGATTTGGCCTGCTTTGCAATCTCGATCAGCTTTTCCCCGGTAAAATCAAAATACGTTGCTTCCCAGTTATTAATCAATATCGGGCGGCGTCTGTCCTTCCATGTTCCCCGGCAGACATGCTCTCTTATCACCTTATGGAAGTTTCTGCTGATCTTTCCAAAGCCATTCCCGCTGTACGTCATGATGACCTCCGGAAGCCAGAGCATGTCGCCGCTTTCCAACGTCCATGAAAAATTATCAGGATGAATCCCGCAAATCAGCCTGGTTCTGTCAAGCTGGTCTTTTTCTGCTTCAATTAAGAACTCTCCGCTGTAAACGAAGGAAAAGCCATAGCAGCTGCCCATTGTTTCATGCGACCCGTTTTCACATAAAATGACAAACGGATTATACTGGTGGCTGCTGGATCCGCGCACACTCCCGACCGACTGTATGCCGTGATGCACCCGTTCTCTTTGAAAGTTCATCTCCATGCTGTGTCTGCCATAAAAAGAAATCCATTCAAAATCGCCGTACTCCCAATCCAGGTTCATGCTTGCCGCTTTTTGCAGCACAAAGCGGCCGGTTCCCGGATTTGTAATTTTTACAGCTCTTGTAATGACATCCAGCTCTTCCAGTATTCCGTAATACAGTTCCACCTTCAGTCCGGAATGCGGATCCGACAGCCGGATCATAAGCGTCTGTGCCTCCCCGTTTTGCGCATATACCGCCGGCAGACCCGTAATGCTGTATTTTCCCTCCTGCACGCAGTATCCGTCATAACGTAATTCCGCTGTCTGGCTTCCGTCTATATTTTGCACCCGCAAAGAAGTAATCCTGTAATCTCCCGTTCCGAAACAGCTGTATTCCTGCGAAAGGGAATCCAGCGAATAGGTCCTGTCACGCTTTCCCATTTCATAAGGATTGCCGGAAAATCCCCTGTCCGAGCGCCAGTACAGCAAAGACTTGTCGCTGTTATCCGTTTTTTCCCCATAATAAGTATGAAGCAGCACATCCTGCTCATCTGCCTTCATCTGATAGGTGGTATTTTTGGTATGCAAGGTAAAAATTCTGTGCTGGTCATCAATGATTATCGCCATAATTATCTTCTCCGTTCCTTTGTTCCAGATAATAAAAACCGTAAGCCGGGACTGTCAACTGCTGCAGCAAATGACGCTCTCCCGTCAGCATGTCTTTAAATTCACCCGGATCATGGTAAAATGTAACCGTTTTTTCCCATTCCGTAAAATTAAATACGCCGATGATTTTCTGTCCATCCGCATACCTTCCGACAGCCAGAAGACCGTCATCACCGGTATCCAGCGTCCATACATCCGCCGTCGTTCCAAATGCCGGTGAATCTCCCCGCAGCGTAAGCAGCGTATGCAGACCGCAAAACACCTGCCCCTCCGGAGTGCCCTTATCATTTCTGAGCTCTGACTGCTCCCATTTGAGTCTGCCCCGGTGCAGATAGCGGCTGTCGTCCGCTTTTTTCGGATCCTCCTTATAACTGTAGTCATTGACCTGCGCAAGCTCATCCCCGCTGTACAGCATCGGGATGCCCGTCTGCATAAGCATCATGGCATGCAGCGTCAGGTCAAACCGTACCGCCCGCTCCATCGCCGCAGGATCCTGTTCAAATCCCGCCTTTTCGATCCCGCACAGACTCGCCGTTGTGCCGCACAGCCTCGCGTCGCCGCTTGCAATATCGTCATTGTACAGCTCACCACGGCTCGTACTGCCGTCTGTAAAGCCCTGGAAATAGTCGTTTAAATACCGTTTATGAAGCACCTCATCCGTGCCGAAGCATTGTTTCAGCCACTCATAATCAAGTCCCCAGCCGATATCATCATGGCAGCGCAGATAATTTAAAAACACATATTGCTTCGGCAGGGCGTTTACCGCATCCAGCTGCCTGCGGAGCAGCCGGGTATCTCTGGTTGCTACCGTATGCCATGTCGTACACATCGTAGTCACATTGTATAACAGATGGCATTCCGGTTTTTCGATGCTGCCAAAATACGGAACGACCTTGACCGGCTCCATCACCACTTCTCCAAGCAGAATGACGCTTGGACAGACAATCTCACCGATCATGCGCATCATGCGGACAATCGTATGTACCTGCGGCAGATTGCGGCAGTCCGTCCCTAATTCTTTCCATATGTACGGCACCGCGTCAATGCGTATCATATCCATACCCTTGTTTGCCAGAAACAGGTAATTGTACATCATCTCATTGAACACTCTTGGGTTTTTATAATTTAAATCCCACTGATACGGATAAAAAGAAGTCATCACATAATGTCCGCAGTCAGCAAGCCATGTAAAATTCCCAGGCGCCGTAGACGGAAATACCTGCGGCACGGTTTTTTCATACTCTTTCGGTATGGAAGGGTCAGCAAAAAAGAAATACCGGCTCATATATTCTCCGTCTCCCTCGCGTGCCCTCCTCGCCCATTCATGATCCTGGCTCGTATGGTTCATGACAAAATCCATGCACAAATTAATTCCTTTTTCATGACATAACTCAGACAGCTTTTCCAAATCTTCCATCGTTCCAAGATCCGGTCTGACCTTTCGAAAGTCTGCCACCGCATAACCGCCGTCGCTGCGGCCAGGCACCGTATCCAAAAAAGGCATTAAATGCAAAAGATTGACGTTCGCCTCCTGAATATAAGGCAGCTTTTCCCGCAGTCCATTCAGATTTCCCGCAAAATTGTCAATATACAGCATCATCCCTGTCAAAGCGTTGGACTTGTACCACTCCGGATTTTCTTCCCGCTCCAAATCCCGTTTTTTCAAAGCTGCCGGCCGCTCTTTTGCAAACGTGTATAAGTTCTGGCACAGCTCGGCAAACATAGAGCTGTTGTCATATAACTCCATGTACAGCCACCGCAGTTCGTCAATATGACGGGCCAAACGGTCCTGAAACAAGTTTTCTTCTTTTTTTGTCATTTTTATCACCTGCTTTCTCTACGTTTTATATTAAATGCAGCTTTTCAAAAGCGCTGTAAAGGCCGTCTTCTGTCACCGGCGGACAGACCATGTCCGCGAGCTTTAAAAGCGTCGGACTGCCGCCTGCCATGCAAACGCTGGTTTCCACGGCCTCAAGCATCTTTAAGTCATTCATGCTGTCCCCAAAAGCGATCGTATCTTTTTTGGAAATGCCCAGGAATTCACACATCCTTTTGACCGCGGTTCCTTTATCAAACGCTTTGCATGACAGCTCTCCGTTTACAATCCCGCAGCTGTCCTTGTCCTGAATGCAGAAATCAAATTCATCCTGCAGCAGCTGAATCGGTTTTTTCAGCCGCTCTTCCCCACGGCTCATAAACGCCATGCCGTAAATAGGCTCTCCGTCATATTCGGACATCGGACGAATGTCCAGTTCCTGTTCAATCTGCTCCCGCCACCGCAGCATCTCACTGTTGGCCTCGGACTGTATATTGTCAGCCAGAAACTGCTTAAACCCCTCGTCGGTATAACTGCGGTTTTTACCTCCTATTGTACGGAAAATGCCGCTTTCCTTGAAAACAGCAAGCACTCTTTCCTGCTGTTCTTCGGTCATTGGACTGTCATAAACGACTTTGCCGTCATATTCTATATAACCGCCGGCACTGGCAACCAGCCCGTCAAATCCAAACCGCAGCACAGGAAAAAGCATCCCGTAATTTCTACCGGAGCACAATACGACTTTATGCCCCTTTTCCCTGGCCCGGCGAACGGCCTCGACCGCGGACGGCGGCGGAACATTTTTCCCCGGTTCGGTCAGAGTGCCGTCAATATCCAAAAATATCAATTTCTGCTCCATAATAACCTCCTAAAATAATTTTTAATATGTACTCGCTTTCATTTTGTTTATTATAAGTTTGAAAAATCCTTCTGTCAATCCACGAAACTTCTTTTTCTGTTTTGAACAAAACGAAAGGATAGTTTTTGTATAAAATGCCGTTTTTGTATTTTTTCCGTTGTCATATTGACTTTTTATCCGCCCGCGTGTTATTCTCTTCGCATAATGAACACGCGTACATCACGTAAACTTTATTTGATGTATCGAAATAATGATTGAAGGAGGAAACTATGAACTACGATTATGCGAAAATCGCAAAAGAAGTCATTCAGGCCGTAGGCGGAGCAGAAAACATCAAATCTGCCGCCCATTGCGCCACCCGTCTGCGTCTCATTGTCGCGGACCGTTCTCTGGCAGACGATGAAAAAGTTGGCGAAATTGATGCCGTAAAAGGGACCTTTTTCACAGCCGGACAGTATCAGATTATTTTCGGCACCGGCCATGTCAACCGCGTCTATGAACAGATCACACAGCTTGGAATCGCGGAAACTACCGCCAGCGAAGCGAAAGAAGCCAAAATGGATGGTAAAAACCAGCTGCAGAAAGCAATCCGTACATTTGGAGATGTTTTTGTCCCTGTCATACCTGCCCTGGTTGCCACCGGTCTGTTCCTTGGCTTAAAAGGAGCTTTGCTGAATGACAACTTCCTGGCTTTATTCGGCATGACCAACGCCGATATTCCACATACCTTTCAGGTTCTGGTAGATGTGCTTTCCGGTACTACGTTTGCTTTTCTGCCTGCCATTGTATGCTGGTCCACATTCCGCGTATTTGGCGGTTCCCCGGTTTTGGGACTGATTTTGGGGCTGATGCTTGTTAACGGCTCCCTGCCAAATGCCTACTCTGTCGCAGACCCTTCCAGCGGCGTAACACCGCTTATGCTTTTTGGGGTGATTCCTATCGTAGGATATCAGGGCAGCATCCTGCCGGCCTTTGTTGCCGGCGTCATCGGAAGCAAGCTGGAAAAGAAGCTGCGCAAGACCGTACCTGCAGTGTTTGACTTTATGATCACGCCTTTTTTAGTACTGTTTGTGATGCTGATACTCTCACTGTTAGTCATTGGCCCGATCCTGCACGCACTGGAAAACGTCCTGTTAGTGATCGTGGAATATGCACTGGAGCTTCCTTTGGGCATCGGCGGTTTGATCGTCGGCTTCTTCTGGTCGATTATCACGCTTACAGGCGTGCACCATATTTTCAATATGCTGGAAATCAGCCTGCTGGCAAGCACAGGCTTTAATCCTTTCAATGCCATTTTATGCATGTGCGGCTTTTCCTCAGCCGGTGTATGTCTCGCCATCTCTTTAAAGGCCAGAAAAAAAGAAATCCGCGCCATTGGCCCAAGCGCTACCGTATCCGCACTGCTTGGCATCGGTGAACCGGCACTGTTCGGTGTCATCCTGCGTTATGGCATGAAGCCGTTTCTTTTAAGCTGCTCCATCAACGGCGTCGCCGGCATGATTGCCATGCTGCTTGGAATGAAAGGCACCGGCAATGGCATTACCACGATTCCGGGCATGCTGTTGTACATATATAGTCCGTCCCAGCTGATCATGTATGTGATACTTGCACTTTCTGTGTTTATTACCGCCTTCTGCCTGTGCTGGTTCTTCGCAGTGCCTCCGGAGGTCATGGAAACAGATGCAGCCGCAAAAAAAGATGTTCCAAAACCTGCTCCGGCTCCATTCCCGGATGTGCTTGGCTCCGCGGCAAAAGGAACATTTGTTCCTATGGAGCAGATTTCCGATCCGACATTTTCCCAGGGCGTCCTTGGCATATGCTGCGGCATCGAACCGGAAACCGGCAAAGTGTATTCCCCAATGGACGGCACAATCAGCCAGCTCGCTGACACACTGCACGCGATCGGCATAGAGGCAGGCGGCGTGGAGCTGCTTATCCATGTCGGCATAGATACCGTAGCAATGAAGGGCAACGGCTTTCAAAGCCATGTAAAAGAAGGTCAGACGGTAAAAAAAGGCGACCTTCTTCTGACCATGGATCTGGAAAAAATCAAGGCGGCAGGCCACCCTGCAACCATTATGGTAATCGTTACAAATTCAGACGACCTGTCATCGGTAGAAGCCGCAGCCTCCGGCCAGCTGATGCCTGGCGATCAGCTCATGCGCCTGAAAGCATAAAGCCAAACTGCTGCACCACAACAAAAGAACCGCCCATACGGGCGGTTCTTTTCATTCTTGACAACCCTGTACGTCTGGAATAAAATGTTGTTATTGTAAGTATTGTGTGAAGAAAGAAAGGAGGGATTGTCGTGGTCAGTATGCAGGACATTGCTGACAAAGCGGGAGTTTCCAGGGTCACAGTTTCCAGAGTTCTATCCAACCACCCTTCTGTCAAGCCTGAAACACGGCAAAAGGTGCTCCACTGGGTAAAAGAGCTGGATTACGAGCCTAATTTGATCGCCCAAAGCCTGGCTGGAAACAGGACAAACATCATTGGACTTCTCGTTCCGGAAATTGCGTATCCTTTTTTCAGCGAAATAATAGAATCCATAGAAAACCAGGCATTTTATGAAGGATACAGCATTATTATATGCAACACGCACCGCAGTCTGGACAAGGAAAAAAACATTCTCGCCCAGCTGCGCCAGCGCAAAGTTGACGGCATCATTGCCGTTCCTGTTTCCACAAAGCAGAGCCTGCCTGCCTACCAGCGCCTGCAGGTTCCGGCAGTGATGATCACCAAGCGAATGGATGGGTTCAGCAGCGTATACATCTCCCATTACAATGGCGGCCAGCAGATCGCCCGGCATTTTCTGAACATGGGCTTTCAGAAAATAGGATATATCGGCCCTACCAGGGAATCTACCTCCGCCCTGAAATACGCAGGATTTCAGCAGTATTTGTCTGCCAGCCAGATTAGTCTTACGGATGTGATTGAATGTCCGGCTCCTAAAAATATGAACGCCAGCCTTGTCTATAAGCTGGTAAAACAATACGCGGCGGATACAGGACTGCATTGTGAAGCATATCTGGCCAATGATGACATCACCGCCTGTGAAGCCATCACCGCTTTCCGCGAATTAGGCTATGCCGTTCCACAGGATATTGCCATTGCCGGTTTTGACAATTCCCTGCTGTCCAAAGAAATCAACCCCAAGCTCACTGCTTTGGCGCAGCCTCTGGATGAGATCGGCAAAAAATCCGTAGAAATCCTGTTAGACCAAATTAATAACAGCACGGAACCGCGCATGTATGAGCTGGAGTCCCGCATCATCGTCAGAGAATCCACGATCCGCTACGTATCGGCACAGCAATGAGATGTGCTGGAGACTGGACACCATCCCCTTTTTATGGTACACTGGTGAAATATGAAAAAACATATTAGGAAAGAATTCAGGGGGATTGTTTAGTATGAAAGAACCAATCATAGACCAAAACCTGCTTGCATATATTCTATCTCTGTTAAGCATCCCTGAGAATACCGCTGCTGACATCAAACACCCGGTTTCAGAGCCGTCTGGCATGGTGTCTGTGTCTGACTGGAAGATGCAGACAGCGCAGGGTATGATCCGGTTTATGGACGAGATGCCAGGTGGTTTTTTAATTTATCATGCAGCCAAAGACGAAGAAATCATTTATGCAAATAAAGCGCTTCTGCGCATCTGCCAATGTGAAACACTGGAGGAGTTTCGGAATCTGACCGGCAATTCCTTTCAGGGATTTGTCCATCCGCAGGATCTGGATGCTGTAGAACAAAGCATCCGGGAACAGGTAGCCCAAAGCCAGTACAATCTGGACTATGTAGAATACCGCATCCAGCGTAAAGACGGTACGATACGATGGATAGAAGATTACGGACATTTTATCCATTTAAACACCGTCGGAGATATCTTTTACGTATTTATCGGCGATGCGACAGAAAAAAATGAACTGCAGAAAAAAGCGTTAAAAAAACAGCTGCAAAAAGAACAGGAGCTTCAGCGCCGGATTGAGCAGTATCATACGGAAATGAAGCTGATCAATCAGGAACATTTGCGCCGTCTGGAAGTGATTGAGGGACTGAGCATCAACTATGAGTCCATTTTATATGCCGATCTTGATTTAGATAAGGTGCAGCCTTACCGGCTGAGCAGCCGGACGATATTACAGTTTGAAAACCTGAATCAGCTGCGCAGTTTTTCCTGGTATGTTTCTGATTATGTAAAAGCATGGGTGCATCCTGAAGACCGTGAATCCGTTGCCAGTCAGACATCGCCAGAATACATCCGCAGCAAGCTGGCTGTGCAGAAAACATACTATATGAATTATAAGGTGATCAAAGATTCTGAAATTCAGTACCTGCAGCTGCGCATCGTCAATGTAACAGGAAATGACCATGTTTCTCAAATTGTCATGGGATACCGGCGTGTCGATGAAGAAATCCGAAAGGAAATGGAGCAAAGGCGCCTTCTAAAAGAAGCCTTAACAAATGCAAACCTGGCCATTACAGCAAAAAACACATTTCTTTCCAATATGTCACACGATATGCGCACGCCTTTGAATGCGATCTTTGGCTTTACCGCCCTCGCCAAAGGTAATCTGACCGACCAGACCAGTCTGGAATATTATCTGAATAAAATCAGCGCTTCCGGCGAACAGCTGCTTGATCTGATTGATAAGGTGCTGGAAATTGCATGGACAGGTTCAGACGATATCCGCATTACGGAAACGGAATGCAGCCTCATTGACATTCTGGAAAACGTAAAAAATACATACCGCAACCTTGCGCAGGAAAAAAACATTTCCATCACACTGGATACTTCCGGACTGACACACAGCGACGTCTGCGGTGATCAGGATAAGATGGAACGCTTTCTCTCTTATCTGACACATAACGCAGTAAAATATACGCAAAAAGGCGGCAGCATTACGATCTGCGCCACAGAATTAAACACTTTGCCAAACGATCATGCCGTATATCAGTTTGTCGTCGAGGATGACGGCATCGGAATCAGCCATGAATTTCTGGGACATATTTATGAACCATTTGAACGTGAAAAAAACACGACATTCAGCGGCGTCATTGGTACCGGACTCGGCCTTACGATCGTGAAAAACATCGTTACTGTCATGGGCGGAACGATCGAGGTGCAAAGCGCTGTGGGAAACGGCACCAAATTCACCGTTACCCTGCGCCTGCGGACACAAAACCACCCGATTCCTTTCCATATGAGCACAGAGGAAACGATTGCATATTTATCCGACCGCAAAATATTGTTAGTGGAAGACAATGAGATTAATCTGGAGATCGAAACAGCCATTTTGGAAGGACTTGGATTACACATTGATACAGCCGAAAACGGCAGCATTGCCGTAGAAATGGTTGAAAAAGCAAACCCGGATGAATATGCGCTCATTCTGATGGACATTCAGATGCCGGTAATGAACGGCAGACAGGCAGCAAAGGCTATACGCAGGCTGGAAAACGAAGTGCTGTCCCGCATTCCTATTATCGCGCTGTCCGCGGACGCTTTTGAAAGTGACAAGCGCAAATCGATCGAAAGCGGCATGGACGCCCATCTTCCAAAGCCAATTGATGTGCCGGTTTTATTAGAAACGATTGCGAAAACGATTCAGACGCATCAATATTTATACGGGGATTTGGAGCGTGTCTGAACATTCAGACACGCTCCGACACTTCATCCAGGCTGTTCCTTACCATCCCAGTTCCAACAGCCAGTTATTTAATAACCTCTCCCTCTCCTGCTCTTTTATCCCCGGGTCTTTCGGACTTACATACTCGCCCTTAATGTTGCCGTCTACAATATACAGCACTCTGGAGCACTTTGCGGCTACCTTTGCGTCATGGGTTACCATCATAATCGTTGTGCCTTCTTCGTTTAACTGCACCAGTTCTTCCATCACCTCATTTGACGCAGTTCGGTTCAAAGCCCCCGTCGGCTCATCCGCGAATAAAACCTTTGGCCTGTTAATCATGCTTCTGCAGATGCAGGCTCTCTGAAGCTGCCCTCCCGAAACTTCATTGATGTCGTTATCGGCAATGTCAATAATGCCCAGCTTACGCATGAAGTCCTGTCCGCGCCGGGCCGTTTCCTTACGCGTTTCGGCATTCTTCCTGGATTGTACCGCAGGGAGGATAATATTGTCAAGGACGGTCAGATTTTTCAGCATATACATCTGCTGAAAGATAAAGCCCATTTCATCCAGGCGTAAGTCTGCAAGCTCCTTTTCACCCATGTCTGCAATGTTCTTTCCGCAGAATTTTACTTCGCCTGCGGTAATGGAATCCATGCCCGAAACGGCATACAGCAGCGTTGACTTTCCTGATCCTGACGGCCCCATAACGGCTGTCATTTCGCCTTCGGAAACGGCAAAGCTTACATTTTTCAAAACGTTGTTCTGGCGCTTGTTTACGATATATGTTTTGCAGAGGTCTTTTACTTCTAAAATATTCATCATAGTTTCCTTTCTTATTAAAAAGTTATCAAAATAATTAAATTTGATCCTTATTCCATGTTATTCCATATTGGCAGTGTCGGAGGACTTGATTTTCCTCGTGTAAAGTGAGGTCAGGAACGCGCTTGCGGCTGTTGCAGCAAGAATGACACCAGGGAAGATCAGATACATTTCAACAGGATTGGCAACGTAATCAACCGCAAGCTCCATCCCCATCATTTTAAAGATCGGATCAATGCAAAGGTGCGTAAGAGGCATTGCGAAAATTTCACCGATTATCACCGCCATCATTCCCACGAATAAAAACCTGAAAGCGTGGTATGCATAGATTTTTCCATTCCGTGTGCCGATGGCTTTCATAAGTGCAATTTCACCCTGCTCCCTTGCGATAAAAGAACGCTCCATAAGCACGGTTACAAGCGCGGCTAATACAATTGACAGAACCGCTGTAAAGGATTTTACCGCATCCAGAGTTCCCTCAACACCGACCATGTATGCCACTTCTTCGGCACAGGTTTTTATATTTTCATAATCGGGAAAAATCCTCTGGATTTCTTCCATCCTCCGTTCCATTTCCTTGCTGTCAGGATCGTCCGTAAAGGCAATCTGCGTATTCAAACCGGCTATTGCCTGGACATAATTTATGTACGCATCGCTGTGGAGCCTGATCCCGCTGCCCTGCATATTCATAGATTGGAAAAACGCCGAAATGATATATTCCTGATCCCCGTCAATGGCCCTGATCGTAACGGTATCCCCAATCGCCGCGCCCAGCTTATCCGCGGCAATCCGTGTGATTGCAATTTCATCGGTATTCTGCGGCGCTGTTCCTGCCGTGTATTCGTACATATCCATGGTTGAGCCTGTGCCTTGATAGATACTGATGCTGCTCTCGTTTCCTTTGAAAGACACGGGCAGGGTAAATACCATTTCCTGATAGCATTGCGCAGGCATACCATGTTCCGCAAGGGTCTGTTCCATTTCGCCAAGGTGTTTTTCCAGCTTTTCACGCCCGTCCTCCAGCATACATTCCACAATTTTTTTACTGTCCAGAAAAATATCGCAGTCTGCCCATCCGAATGCCGTGGCAAGGCTGTCGCTGTTCATAGTGGAAACAGTTGCCGAAAGTATCAGCAAAAGGGAAAGGCAGAGGAAGAAGGTAAGCGTGATAATGCTGTAACGCCTGGGGCTGCTTACAATATCATTCAGTGCAAGGAAAGGCGCCACCTCAAGCCTGGATTTACCCAAACTCATAAGGCTCTTTTTACGGAAGCGTTCCCCTGTCTGGCCGTTTCTGATCGCGTCAATGGGCGTCAATTTCTTAACCCTGCCTGTACAGCTATAGCAGAACAGTAAAATGACTGCAACGACAAGGACAGCACAAACAATGTTTACCAATATCGGGTTCTGGTTTCCGGCAATGATGTTCTGCGAGGAAACGCCCATAAGCATTTTACCGAAGGGAACGCTAAGGACAAGGCCGACCGCCGCACCGATCATCGAAAGCCCCATATATTTCACAAGGTATAAGCCCCTGATTTTAAAATTGCCGATGCCAATCGCCTTCATTACACCGATTTCACGGTATTCTTCGGAAAGCGTAAAGGAGATGGTAAAACGTAAAACCACAAATGCTATGATAATCAGGATAATGCTTACTACAAGCAGAACACCTACCACGATCATATCAAAAATATAGCTGAATTCCATAGTTGCCCTGTCCATTGTGAAGATGCCGTTATCTACAAGCGGTTTTATCTGCGGCAGGACCGTTTCCATATCAGAAGAATAGATGTAAACAAGTTTGCCGCCGTAATATTCCTCCGTGTTTTCTGCGGAAAGGAAACTCTCAAAATCCTCCTCACTTATGATATAACGGGTAATGGATAACTGCTTGGAACCGAAAAGCGCATCGTTTATTTTATCTGCAAGGACAAATTCACGGCTCACACCGTTTAATTCTATCGTAAGCTTATCGCCCACATCAACACCGAGCGCGTCCGCCTTGCCCTGTGCCATATAAAACTCGCCCTGCCTGACCGTATCAAGGGTACTGCCATCGGAAAGAAAATAATTCAGGCAAATGTCGCTGTGGACCAGGTGCGTACCCTCGACCACAATGTCCTTATCCTCATAAATAAAATTATCGGCCGATAAAAACAATATGTTTTCCACTGCATAGCGGTCTACTGCACTTGCCGAGCTTACCGTTTCATCAATGTCAACGGCACAATTTTTATTCATGGCAGCCGCAAAATAATCCGGCACATCCGCCATCTCAAAATAACTGTCCAGTGCCGTAGTAACATTTATAATGTTGTTCACACTTGACGATACAAACATTGTGGCAAGAATGATAAATAACAGAAGAATCATATTCATTGCCTTTTTTCGTTTTAAGTCTTTTTTCAGTATGTTTCGATACATGTTTAGCTTCCTTTCTCTTGTTTTCCAATAGATGCTACAAGAGATATGCTAACACAAAAATTATGAAATAATCCTTAACTGCAAAAATTATAAAACTTCAGAGCCACTGAATCTAACCCTGAAGTTTCCCTATCCATTATGCTTTTCTAACTACTGCCGTCACACAAAAAACATCTTCCTTCATCCCGGCAAAGATTTCACCATCCATTTTACGCATCAGTGTTTTGCAGATATAAAGCCCCAGCCCGCTCCCTTTCATGCCAGTGCTATTGCTTCCACGATAAAAGGAATCGAAAATGTTTGGAAGCTCCTCTTTTTTCAGACTGCACCCTGAGTTTGCGACCTGTATTAATTTACAGTCCTCTTCCTCCCCAAACGAAATGCGGATACGCTTGCCATCACCATATTTTATGGCATTTTCCATGACATTTTGCAGGACTTCTATCATACGGTTCTTATCCCCTTTGACAAGGCATTCCGAAATTTCATCCACCTGAAATTCGGTGTGAATAACAGACAGCTTATCCTTATAATACCTTTCTGTAGCTTTCATAACCTCTGAAAGGTAATATTCTCCCATACTCACTTCCAAATTCAGAAAATCTTCCCTGGATGCCGTTACAATTTCATTCACGTACCCCTTTATTTCTTTCACATTCCTTGCTATGCCCTGCAAAACCGCGTCCTTTCTCTCCTGTGTGTCATACAAATCCTCCGACAGCGCCTTCGCATACAGTTCAATGGAAGAAAGCGGCGTCTTAATATCATGGGATAAAGAAAGAATCAATGCCTTCCGCTCCTTTTGAAACTCAAGTTCTTTCTCCTTACTATCCTCCAGCTTTTCGCGGAGCATGTCCATGCCCCACAGGAAACGCCCAAACAGCTTGCTTTTTTCTTCTTTGACAGGCATGGACAGATTCCCTTTCGCCAGCTCGTAAGATAAATTACTCATATCCTGAAAAGGTTTTAATATTTTACGATACACGTACACGAGCACAAGATCTGTCACAATCATCATGCCAAACAGCAGGATATTGATGTACAAAGGCAAGCGCGGACTTCTTTCCTGCGCATATTCTATCCGATACAGTCTGCCGGCGATCTCTTCCACTAAATAATCGTTGTCACAGGCTTCTCCTGCAGCAAACTCTCGGATTCCTACGATCGTCTGATACTTTTCGCAGTTCATGGCTTCTATTTCGGAAACCTCCGGATTTTGTTCTTCTATTTCTTTGCGCAAACGCCTTGCTTCCACAAGATATAATTTTCCGTCACGGTCATTATTATGATAAAAATACAGCATATTCGCTGACAATATGAGCAATATCTCAGCAATGGCAATCCAAAGCATAAACATTTTAAACTTACTCAAACCGATACCCTACTCCCCACTCTGTAATAATATGCCTGGGCTTTTTTGGTTCTTCTTCTATTTTTTCCCTAAGCCGTTTAATATGTACCGTCAGTGTCTGCATCTCCGACTCACTGTCACTTCCCCAAACGGCTTTGAACAAATATTCCTTCTTCATCGTTACATTCTTATTCTCAATCAGCAGCTTCAACAGTTCAAACTCCTTTTCAGTAACTTCTTTTTTCTGCCCATCTACATATACCGTCTGCCGCACGGTATTCAGCCGGATATTCCCTTCTGCGATCTCCGCCTGGCCATATTTTCTTTTAAAAATGCCTTTCAGCTTGGCAATTAAAATATCGATATCATAAGGTTTCTCAATGTAATCGTCTGCACCAAGATTTAAACCTTTTAATTGATCATTCTTTTCCACCTTGGCACTGGCTATTAAAATATGGGTGTTGGAAGTTTCTCTGATCTTAGAACAAACTGCAAATCCATCCATTCCGGGAAGCATAATATCTAAAATAATCACTTTAGCTCCATATTTTTCATATAATTCCATAGCTTTTTCACCGGTCTGGGCTACACTGACTGTGTAATTCTCCTTGCGCAGGAAATCACACAGTAAAGTGCTGATTTCTTTGTTGTCTTCTACAATTAATATATCCAGCATTTTTTCTTAAGTATCCTTCCTATTTCTTTTTACTCCTTAAGTGTGAATTCTAATCTTTGTATTGTATGATATTGTGCGACAGAATTGACATTTTGTGGCTATGCGGACGCCGGATGAGGGGCGGGGCCTGGATTTCGGCGACGTTGGAAGAATGTTTAGAAGCCCT
>CAOKJJ010000082.1 GCA_948468465.1 uncultured Eubacterium sp.
AACGCCAGTGGCTAAAAGCGACGCTGGGCTGCGCCCCTGATTTACTGAGCAGAATTCTAAGGGATTCTAAACATTCTTCCAACGTCGCCGAAATCCAGGCCCCGCCCCTCATCCAGCTGGTTTTGGCTGGCGTTACGAAATCATAGCGTTAAGTTGTTGAATATTTCTATGATTTCATTGATCAGGCATATGATAACTGGCAAAAAAACCATTGGATCTTTGTAAATATTACCGATAGTATTTTTTATGCAGTCATTTGAATCTTCTGTGAGACTATAACAACTGCAGATTCTTTCATAAACGTTCAAGAATTTATATGTAAAGCCAGAGAAAATCAGCCGGGTGAGGGGGAAATGGCCGGGCTTGCGGCGACGTTGGAAGAATGCTTAGAAGCGCTTGGCATTCTGCTCTGTAAATCAGGGGCGCAGCCCAGCGTCGCTTTTAGCCACTGGCGTTTAGCCAGGGGCGGATTACGCGACGCGACCGGACGGAGCCACTACGTCGATGCAGAATGCCTAGAGATTCTTAGCATTCTGGAGTAGGAGCCGTAAGCCCGGCCATTTCCCCCTCACCCGGCGTCCGGATAGCCAAAAAAAACCAACAAAACGTCAATACAGTTGCACAGTATTAGAATTTTGCCATTTTGCGCAAGAAATTGAAGTATAAGGGTTCCTTACCTTAGAAAGGAGGAGACACATATGAGCGTGAGCATACAATCTTTGCATGTGATGCGTTTCCCAGGCATGGGCAGTTTAAAAAGTACTCAGGAGCGGGAAGAACGCCAGCAAAAATGTGCCAGCCAGGTAGATTTTTTTGAGAAGCAAAAAGAAAATCTTAAAAATATGAAATGCACCAGTCTGGAGGATATTGAGAGAAAGCTGGAAATGTTTCATTCTTATGAAGATCAGATCGCAGAGGCAAAGAAACAGTATAATAACAGCCAGATGAGCCATGTGCTGGATGAAGCCAGGGAAATCGGAGAAAAAATTGCCGAAGCGGCAGACAAAACGGCGCCGAAAACACCGGAAGAGCGCGAAAAAGAGAGAGTCGAAGAAGCGCTTGGCACCGAAGAAGAAAACAAAGGCGTGCTGTCTGAAATTATGGATGAAGTTACCGAAGCGGCAGATGAACTGCAGGAAGAACTGGAAGAGCAGCTGGAAGAAGAGCAGCTGGAAGAAGCGGCCGAACAGGAAATCGAAGCTGGGCTGCAGGATGAATCTCAGACAGAAATATTGCAGGAAAATGACGTTCAATCTGCAGACGAAACAGTCGTCGGCAGCCAGAAGGTGCAGAACGCGGAAACGCTGACGGATCTGACGCTTGCAGAGGCAGTAGAACAAAGAATAGAACAGGATATGCTGGAGAAAGAACTGATACAAAAACAGCAGAAAATTGTACAGCGGCAGTATCCGCATATTGATTTCAGGCTGTAAGGCTGCATTTGTGCTTTGCAATCGTGCAGTATACTATATAAAACTCCATGATAAAACCCACATGAAAGCGAAAGGCAGACATGTGGGTTTTATATTGCTGCCTGAAAGTTATTGCGTGACAGATCCTTAGAAATCTACGTCTGTATCATAATAGCAGCATTTCAGCAGTTTTTCCATCTCTTCCTGGCTAGGCTGGCGCGGATTGGAACCGGTGCAGGCGTCTAAAAGGGCGTTTGCCGCGATATCCGGCAGTCTTTCCAAGAATACATCTTCCGGCACAAAGCCCTGCTCTGTCGGATAGCTGTCCGGGCCATAATTTTTAATGCAGTGCGGAATCTTTAAGTCATCGTTCATCTTTCTTAAATAGTTAATGAGCAGCGTCACTTTTTCATCTAAGGAAGAGCCGCCCAATCCCATAAAGTCGGCGATATCGCCATAGCGTTTTTTCGCTGTTTCATCTTTGGCGTTAAAAGCGATGACTTTCGGCAGATACATGGCATTTGCCGCACCATGGATAATATGTGCGCCGTGGTCTGCAAATGCAGCGCCCGTCTTGTGTGCCATAGAATGTACAATACCAAGCAGCGCATTGGAAAATGCCATGCCAGCCAGACACTGTGCATTGTGCATGGAAGCGCGTTTTTCCATATCGCCGTTGTAAGAAGCTACAAGGTCATGCTGGATCATTTTAATGGAATGCAGTGCCAGCGGATCTGTATAATCACAGTTTGCGGTAGATACATACGCCTCGATCGAATGAGTCATAGCGTCCATGCCTGTATGGGCGACAAGCTTCTGCGGCATCGTTTCAGCAAGATCCGGATCTACAATCGCAACGTCCGGTGTAATCTCAAAGTCGGCAATCGGATATTTAATGCCTTTTTCATAATCTGTGATAATAGAAAAAGCGGTTACTTCGGTTGCGGTGCCGGATGTAGAGGAAATCGCGCAAAAATGTGCTTTTTTACGCAGGCTTGGGATGCCGAATACTTTGCACATCTCTTCAAATGTAATGTCCGGATATTCGTATTTGATCCACATCGCTTTTGCAGCGTCGATCGGAGAACCGCCGCCCATCGCAACGATCCAGTCCGGCTGGAAGGCTGTCATTGCCTCAGCGCCTTTCATAACAGTCTCTACAGACGGATCCGGTTCAATGCCTTCAAATATCTGCACTTCCATCCCTGCTTCTTCCAAATACTGCTTTGCACGGTCCAAAAAGCCGAACCGTTTCATAGAACCGCCGCCAACACAGATCATTGCGCGTTTGCCCTGGAAGGACTTTAATGCTTCAAGGGCGCCTTTGCCGTGGTAAAGGTCGCGCGGTAGTGTAAATCTTGCCATAATGCAATACCTCCTGAGTAATTAATATGTATTTTTTGATTATAGCATATAATCTGGGAAAAAGTAACTGTTTTTTTGTGTTGGTAAATTGTATGTTTTATGATAAAATGATAGCAGTCAGAAAATGGAAATTTCAGGAGGTAAGGAATGAAAAAAGAAGATTGGAAGAAAATATTTTATCAGTCGCTGACGGGATTTGTATCTCTGGCGTTAGCAATTCTGCTTTTTTTTGCAATCAGGGAAATCGGACAGATCAAAAGCTCATTTTTATGGCTGCTTGGTGTATTAAAACCGGTTATTTACGGCGGAGTTATGGCGTATTTGCTGAAAACGCCGTGTAATTTTTTGGAAAAACGGATTGAGGCGTTATTGCCAAAGAAGCATAAAAAGCGTGCAAATGGGCTTACGGTGCTGCTTGTGCTTATTTTGACGTTTTTCGTGATTTATCTGCTGCTTAGCATGGTTATCCCGGAGATGGTCAGCAGTACGATGCTTTTAATCAATGCGGTGCCGCAGAAGATGGACGATTTTGCGAAATGGCTGACAGGCATGCTGGATGGAAATGAAGTGCTGCAAAGCTATGCGAATACGGCGATTGTCAGTTTGGAGACAAAGCTGCAGGATTGGGCCAGTACAGACCTTCTGCCTACGATGCAGGGGATGATGGGCGGTTTTGCGGATACGGTCGGTTCGGTTGTCAGCGCACTTTATAATCTTCTGATCGGAATCATTATCTGCATTTATCTGCTGCTTGGCCGCAAGACGTTTGCCAGGCAGGGCAAAGCAGTGCTGTATGCGGTATTTAAAGGTGAACGTGCAGATGCGGTTATGAGGGAACTGCGTTTTATTGACAAGACATTTGTAGGATTTTTTGGCGGAAAAATACTGGACAGTGCGATTGTAGGAGTGATCTGCTATGTGTTCTGCCTCATTATGACATTTACCATGGGATTCCCGAATGCGGTGTTAATCAGCGTCATTGTAGGAGTGACGAATGTCATTCCTTATTTCGGGCCTTATATCGGAGCTGTTCCGTCAGCGCTGCTGGTGCTTATTTCCGGGCCGGTCAACTGCATTATTTTTATTGTATTTATTATTATACTGCAGCAGTTTGACGGAAATATCCTTGGCCCGGCCCTGCTGGCGGACAGTGTGGGGCTGACCGGATTTTGGGTGCTGTTTTCGATTACGCTGTTCCAGGGATTTTTCGGATTTACCGGAATTCTTGTCGGGGTGCCGGTATTTGCGGTCCTTTATGACATGGTCCGCCGGCTTGTGGTAAAAGGGCTGAGCAGACATGGCAGGATGGAGCTTTTAGAATTAGAAGAAGAAACAACGGCTGAATGAAAGGAAAACAGCGGACGGAAATCAGGAAATTTGAAAATGGAATGAAAAATTTGTCGGATTACCTTATTTTTGGCAGTTTATACACGCATTTTATTTATATGCAGAATATTACTGCAAAACGAAGGTAGCCAAAAGGCTGATCTTCTGTTAAAATAAAGTACAACAATTGGGCTTCTTGTATTCCGCTAATTGCATTCGCACAGAAGCAGCAGGAAGAAGGATGCCTGGGAAAGAAGGTATGAGAAATGAGAAAGCAGAAGTCGGCAGCAAAGTCTGCACTGATTATTGTAAGCATCCTGTTATGTTTTTTGCTGATCGCACTCCTGGTCTGTTATTTGTGTACGGCATCTTTTTATGCGGAACATTTTTTTCCGGGAACTGTATTAAACGGCGTACCGGTTGGTAAAATGACAGTAGAGGAAGCAGAAGATAAAGTCGCACAGGAAGTTGCAGATTATATTTTCAGTATTGAGACCCGCGACGGGGATAAATATCAGATTATCGGGCCGGACATTGATTATACGTATGTGCCGGGAACGGAAATTCATGATATTTTACAGGAGCAGGATGAATATAAGTGGATATCCGCACGCAAAGGCAAAAAAGAAGTGGATTTGGAAGTGTCTGCTGCTTTTAATACGCAAAAGCTGGACAAGATGGTTGCGCAGCTTCCATGTTTTCAGGAGGATTACATTAAAAAACCAAAAGACGCTTATTTACAAGAAACGGATACAGGCTATGAGCTGGTAGACGCGGAAGCAGGAAATCAGATACGTCTTGCGGACGTCCAGAAGCTGGCACGGGACGCCGTTGACCTCGGTGAAGAAAAGCTTTTGCTGACAGACGATGTCTACGAAGAACCGAAAGTCAGATCAGATGACAAAAAACTGAAAAAAGCGCTGAAAAACATCAATGGATATCTGCATACCACGATCCAGTATGAGGTCGGTGAAAATGGAGAAGTGCTGGATGCTGCACGGATTAAGGACTGGCTTACGATAGGCGCGGACTATTCTGTTACCCTGGACGAGTCTAAGGTTACCAGCTATGTACAGTATCTGGCGAGCAAATACAATACTTACGGCGATGTGCGTGTATTTAAGACGTCTCTCGGCGATAAGGTCAAGATCGGCGGCGGTGATTACGGCTGGGTCATTGATAAGGAAAAAGAGAAAGACCAGCTGCTTTCGGAAATCAAGTCCGGGAAAACCATTAAACGGGAGCCGGTATTTAATCAGACTGCGGATGTAAAAAGCGAAACATACGATATCGGGAATACTTATGTGGAGATTGATTATACAAACCAGCATATGTACTTTTATGAAAAAGGCAAATTAAAGCTGGAATCAGACGTTGTAACCGGGAATGTCAGCCGCAGCAACGGCTCGCCGGACGGAATATATAAGATCGTATATAAAGAACGCGATGCTACGCTGGTAGGGGAAAATTATGCGTCTGACGTAAAGTATTTTATGGTGTTTGCCTATAACGTAGGTTTTCATGACGCAAGCTGGAGAAATGAATTTGGAGGCGAGATTTACAAAGCTTCGGGTTCCCACGGCTGTATCAACATGCCTGAGGAGATGGCTGAAAAACTGTTTCAGATTCTTCCGACAGGCACGCCAGTTGTCGCTTATTATCGCGAACCGGTAGAACTGACAGCGGAAAATGCAAAAATCTCAAATGCGTTTTCCTATGTAAATAAGGAAAATGAGACATAAAATGTTTTAAAATAAGATGTATTTAAAAGTTCCCGCAATCTGCAGCTTCTTTTAAAGAAGAGCAGACTGCGGGAATTTTGTTCTAAAATGTTGCTTTAAAACAGTCCTGTAATTTTTCCGTTTTCATCAACATCTATGCCGTAAGCGGCAGGGGTCTTCGACAAGCCAGGCATAGTCATAATCGCTCCGGTGAGAACTACAACGAATCCGGCGCCTGCACTGACATAAACGTCTCTGACTGTAACCGTAAAACCGGACGGGCGTCCCAGTTTATGCTGGTCGTCTGACAGCGAATATTGTGTTTTGGCGATGCATACCGGAAGATTTGAGAATCCAAGGTCCGTAAGCTTTGCCAGGGTTTTTTCAGCGGCAGGGGTGTATGCAACATCTGATGCGCCATAGATTTCTGTGGCAACCGCGTGGATTTTATCTTTTAAAGGCAGTTCATCCGGATACAGAGGCTGGAATTCAGACGGCTCGGTTTCCAATGTATGCAGTACTTTTTCAGCGAGTGCGGTACCGCCTTCGCCGCCTTTTTCCCAAACGTTTGAAAGGGCGAACGCACATCCCTTTTCTTCACAGAAACTGCGGATATACTCGTATTCCGCCGGAGTGTCTGTCAAAAACGCGTTAAGCGTAACGACAATCGGCACATGGTATTTCTGCAGGTTTTCAATATGTTTTTCCAGGTTGCAGGTGCCTTTTTTCAAAGCGTCCAGATTTTCATCTGCAAGTTCATTTTTAGGCACCCCGCCATTGTATTTCAGGGCGCGTACAGTAGCGACGAGCACCACAGCGTCAGGCTTTAGCCCGGCTTTGCGGCACTTGATGTCAAAAAACTTTTCCGCGCCGAGATCTGCTCCAAAGCCAGCCTCGGTAATCACATAATCAGCGATTTTCAATGCGGTTTTTGTAGCGCGGACAGAATTGCAGCCATGAGCGATGTTCGCAAATGGCCCGCCATGCACAATCGCCCCGGTATGTTCCAACGTCTGTATCAGGTTCGGCTTTAAGGCATCTTTTAATAAAGCAGCCATAGCGCCGACTGCCTGCAGCTGTCCGGCAGTTACTGGTTCCCCTTCATAGTTGTAAGCTACGATAATATCGCTCAGACGCTTTTTCAAATCAGCCATATCTGAAGACAGGCATAAAATTGCCATAATTTCTGTGGCAACGGTAATGACAAAATGGTCTTCCCTGACAAAACCGTCAGATTTTGCACCCAGTCCGACAACAATATTGCGCAGCGCGCGGTCGTTCATATCCATGCACCGTTTCCAGACAATCTGTCTCGTATCAATGTTTAACGCGTTTCCCTGCTGAATATGATTGTCAAGCAGAGCGGCCAGCAGATTGTTGGCGGAGGTGATCGCGTGAAAATCTCCGGTAAAATGCAGATTCAGATCTTCCATCGGAACAACCTGTGCATATCCTCCGCCAGCCGCGCCGCCTTTGATGCCAAAACATGGGCCGAGCGACGGCTCACGCAGCGCCAGCAGGCAGTTTTTGCCCAGTTTTGCAAATGCCTGGGCAAGGCCGATGCTTGTAGTTGTCTTGCCCTCTCCAGCCGGCGTTGGGTTGATGGCGGTTACAAGGATCAGCTTTCCGTCTTTTTGGTTTTTTGTTTTTTCGATGAGTTCATCGGACAGTTTTGCCTTGTATTTGCCGTATAACTCCAGGTCGTCTTCGGCTATGCCATATGCCGCGGCAACGTCTTTGATATGCAGCAGCTGTGCTTCTTGTGCAATTTGAATGTCTGTTTTCATTTTGCAGCCTCCTTTTTTGCTTGTGTAGTACCTGATTATAGCATATGGGACGTGGAAAGTCACGATAATCATGCAAATTTATTTAAGTTGGATACTGCAATTCGGCTGTCCCTGCCTTCGTATACGCCACAATCTCTGCAGATGTCATATTTTCATGCCTTGCTGCATTGTATTCCCGTATCTTCCTAATATCTTCCATGCCAAAACGTTCACTAATCTCAGGTTCTTTTAATACCGCTAACATAATCTTAATACCCTCTTTTTTTATTCATATCTAACAAAAATGTCGCTGCTACATACCTGCAGTCATCATTTCTTTTCCTTTTTTAACTAACTATATTCAGAAAAGAACGTTAGAATCATTCCCCTTTCCAACATCTGTTTCTTTATTTCTCTACAATCTTTGTAGTTATATATTTTTGATTCCTGCTGTTTGGTTTATCAGGCTTTGTCATTTGAAGCTCTCCTCTTTGAATCAGCGGCATTAAATATTTCCTTGTAAAAAATGTACGATTGTGATATCCCATAAATTCACAAATTTCTTTTTTGCTTTTTTCTTTCTCGCAAAAAACAAGGATACGCTCAAAAGCATTCATTTTTTTCTCAGCATCATTAATAACTTGATCACTAACTTGGTCATTGACTTGGTCACTAACTTGATCAGTGACCAAGTCACCCTGACAAGGTCCTACTTTCCCAACAGAAACATCATTCAATGGAATCAATGTTTGAAAGACATTCCCTTCTATAAATTTCGGAGTTCCTCCAGAATACAATTTTGTATATTTATAAGTATTTCGCATACCTGACCCAAGCTCATCTGCCAGAGATGTTTCCCGAAACACTTTTGAAATAGCCGGATTTTTCGAAAAAGGTTCAAAAGATGACAAATCAAGCATTCCAGATCCATGCGCCCGGCTGGCATTTTCTGTAAACATGCAGTCTTTCTCAATCACAAATTTTGCAACATATGCAGATGAAAAATCCCGGTGTGCAAGCATGTTAGACAAAATTTCTCTTAAAATTTTGTCTCTGGCGCTGACATTATTTATCCCTTCTAAAACAAACGGATCGCTCAGATGCTTCTTTCCAAATTCCATCAGCCGGTCATATGTATCAAACAAATTCGTGATAATTACATCCCTATCATCATAACGGTCTGTATTTTCCACACGGAAAATTGCATCTGTTTTATGCTGCGGAACAGCAGACATAATTGTAATATCCTTCCCAAATAACAGGATTGCAGCCAGCGTAATTCCCTCCCGATGTCTCTCATCATCTTTCAGAATCAGACCCGCACTTCGCAGAAGCTCTTCATCCTCCATAGTCAGCCAGGGATGATTCATATTACGGATACGGCTCATTTTTCTTGCCCGGTCAATTAAATCCGCTCGCAAATCTGTCATCTCAAAAGCTGTAACTTTATTTACGTAATAACTGTCCTGTTTTCTTGCATACAGCTGGTAAACGGCATCAGCATTATTTGTGATATCCAGATCCGCCTCATGGCTCCTGTCAAAAATTCTACCATTATGCCTGCATACCTGTGTTCCCGACGGTACGTATACATGCAGAACAATGCAGCCTTCAATTTGAATTTCTTCAAGATTTAAATATAAAGGCGGATACATTTTATTTGCATTATTTACTGATGTGATAAAATCTTTTTTCATCTTCTCCACTGCATCCGGTGCAATTCCTGCAATCTTCCCATTATCCTTTATGCCAAGAAAAATATGCCCTCCATCCCTGTTTGAAAATGAACAGACAGTATCATAAACATCTTTGGTAATTTCGTTTGCAGATTTTTTAAACTCTGTCCTGTTGTTTTCTCCATTCTGAATTAATGATAATAATTCTGATTCTGTCATCCGATTGACACCCCGCTATTTCGTATTAAAGATACCTTTATCATGCAAGCCCTCCGTCTCTTCTTTTAATAACTGGCCCTTCTTTGGAATAAGATTCAAACAAATACTCAACAAAAGAATGATTCCTAAATTTCAAAGCTGCTGTTTTTCACAGATAAATTCAGCCCCAAAAAAACACTCAATGACAGTACTTGAATCTGCGCTTCACTAAATAAATGATCTAAAAATATATTTTCTTTCTGCTGCAATTCAATATTTGTTTCCGCCCCATCTTTCGTTTGCCTCCATTCTATTTTCCTTTTCCAGCTATTTCCTTATTATATCTAATTAGTTCAAAAAAAGATAGACTGTAATTGAATTCAAAATACATACATCACTATTATTTTTATAAGTATTGATGACTGTATTAATTCTTTAATCTCACAGACCCAAATCAAGTTCTAACAAATAGTTCCGTTTTTATTTTAGGAAAAGACATTATCTTCTGCTAACAAATGTCTTTTCCTTCATGATGCTCTATACCATTATCTATCGTTTCCTAATTAGTTCTCATTCATCTTCAAGAACAAAACTGTACTAATCTGTCTCCTTTTATCCTCAATCCATATCTTGTAATCTCAAATCCACAGAATTACAATTAAAATATGACCAGAAAGCTGTTTTTATTATACTGGTATACTATCTCTTAGGCATAACACTCCCCATCCAATCTGCGGATTCGGATACTCTGAAAACACTGCCAGCGGCCGCGCCCCCTTGATCAGGTATGCCTTCACCTTCTCCCCATACAAATACGGATCATTCCCTTTCACAATCCCCCACTGCATCAGCAGCGCAGCGCTTCCCGCTACAAACGGCGCAGCCATCGAAGTTCCGCTTTTTACGCCATAACCTCCACCCGGCACGGCCGAGATGATTCCTACGCCCGGCGCTGCCAGGTCTGGTTTGACCTGCATGGTCACTCTTGTATAACCTATGCCTGAAAAGTCTGCTGCCTGATTCGTTCTGGAATTGTAAGCAGCTACGGAAATCACCTTTTCTGCTGTGGAAGGAATCGTAAGTGTTGTATACTCCACTGGATATAAAAATCCTGTACCGCGATTTAAAATGCCGCCTCCCGGCAGCCACATATCAAAGCTCCCATTCACAATTCTGCGCGGAATCAGGCGTATTTCCCAAACGCCGCTGTCAATAAAGCTTTCAACCGGCAGAAATTCAATAAAAATCTCCTGGTATATACTGTAAGGGCTTGGTTCTCCGTAATAAAGCAGTATTTCCGTCTGCTGCATCCGAAACCGCTGTGTTCCCAATATGGGATGAATGGGCCCTACCGTCAATCCTGACGGATGTACAAGCTGAATATCTATTTCATCAGAATAAGATTTCCAGATTTGAAGGCTTAAAAATGTTTCATAAGTGCTTACGGCAAACTGTACTGTATTTGCAGCCTGGCTGTTTCCTGCTTCTACCTGCCCGGAAGTATGAACGCTTGCCGTCCCTTCATTTCCGGTTCCAACCGTGATCACATTTTTCCAATAACCACTCAGGCTGTTTAAATATGTTTCGATTAACGAAGCTCCGCTGTGAGAGCCATAATTGTTGCCAAAGCTCAGATTTACGGAAATCGGAAGATTGAATTTCCTCGCTTTGCGCATCATATAGTCGACTGCCATCATAAGTTCTACAGTACTGGGAAACCCGCCTTCCTGCGGAACGCCAAGCTTCACCACAAGCAGGCTGCTTTCATATGCAACGCCGCGGTAACGTCCCGCGGAGGCCCTGCCGTTGCCGGCCAAAATACCCGCTACATGCGTTCCATGCCCGCTGCTGTCCCCTGTCAGCCTGACATATTGCTGCGGGCGTTCTCCAACAGGATTTTCCATGCGCACATCTTCTGCCGCATTTTCTGCCAAATCCTCGATTACAACCGCAGGAAGCGGTTCCTTTAATGCCGCGTTTATTTGCTCTCTTGTAAACTCCACGCCTCTTTCATAGCCGGCTGGAGGGTACATGCCGCGTGCTGCGTCCGCAGGCAGTGTCTGGTCCCAGATTGCCGCTATTCTTGTAGTGCCGTCCGGATTGCAAAAATCCGGATGCCGCCAATCTATGCCGCTGTCTGCGATGCCGCATAAGATGCCTTTTCCGCTCAGATTCAGATACGTCCCCTGCACCGTATTGATGCAGGAAGCCCGGATTCCCTGGTCGACAGCAAAAAATAAGCGCTTTGGCTTTTCAATGTATTCAATTTCCGGCCGGTTGGTAAATGCATCCATCAGCTGCTGCGGCACAACGGCAATGGCATATCCATTCAGCAGTTCTGTGATGGAAATCTGCGGAAATTCCTGGCGCAGCTGCGTAAGATCCGCAGAATACCGGATGATCAGTTCCCAGGTATTTGCTGCCTGATTGTATCCTGTCAGCAGATTCGGTGACTGTTCCAGCTCACGCTGGCTGGCATCCAGTGCAAGATTTAGAAGATTTTCCCGTTTTGGATTGTTTGACTGCGGCATAAAACCACCTGTAACTTTTTTGTAAATATATGTATTTCCATACGGCCGCATGACTATCGAAGAAAAATACATTACCCAGAAATTGGAAGCATAAATGAGATCTGCCAAGATAGACAGTCATTTGCTTCTATGATATAATTTTTCAATGGTATCATTTTTCAGAAGACAATCATTACTGTAAAGGTGGGAGAAAATGGACAAACGGAAAAAACCAAAGATACTGCAGAGTGTACATAACAGATGCATTTTATTTTTGCTGCTGCTGATTACAGGGATACATATTGCTGCCTGGAATTCCAAAGCGTTTACAAACTGGTATCGTCTGCATGTCTTTCCGGTCTGGACGAATCTGATTGGAAGGATATCCGGTTTGTTTCAGGGTTCTGTAGGTGAAATCCTGATTGCGGCAGGAATCTTTTTGGTATTGGCTGAACTTGTGCTGCTGCCTTTGTTCGCGGTAAAACGCGGCAGGTTTCTGCGGTGCCGCAAATGGAACCTGAGACTGCTTAGCTGGATTTTTGTGTACATATATGGAACGGAAACCTTGAACTGTTATGTGATGTATCATGCCTCAACAGTAGAAGAGCAGCATTTTAATGCGGCGGTTGATTACGGAAGGGAAGAGCTTATGGCAGCGTATACGCAGGTTGTCATGAAAGCAAATGAACTATCCGGCAAGGTAAAGCGTGCGGCGGATGGCACGGCGATTTATAGTTCTGATGAGGATGCCCTGAAAGAACTTTATGCACAATGCGTCAAAGCGATGCAGGCACAGGGAAAAGAGTACCCGTATTTGGCGGGATATTATCCGGACCCGAAGCCAATCCGGGCGTCTCATTTTATGAGCCAGCAGCATTTGCTTGGTATTTATTTTCCATTTACAATGGAAGCAAATTATAATACGGTTATGTATCCGGTGAATCTGCCTGCTACGATCTGCCATGAATATTCGCATTTAAAAGGGATTATTTTGGAAGATGAGGCAAATTTTTTTGGATTTGCATCTTGTGTGGAATCAGAGGACCTTTATTTACAATATTCCGGTTATTTAAGCGTATTGGGATACCTGGCGCGGCAGGTGCGTGAAAGTGTGCCGCAGGAAATACGGCGGACAATGGTCACAGCCAATGAACAGGTATGCAAAGACGATGTGTTTCTGACAAAAGAGCAGTGGGAGCAGGTTGAGAAAAAAGCGGTATTTTCCACTGATACAGTGAATCATGCGACAAATGTATTTTTAGAGACGAATTTGACGATGAATGGGGTGGAAGACGGTATGCACAGCTACAGCAGGGTTGTGCAGCTGGCAATTCGATATTTTGAACAGGATAAGCCGTAGCCTCAGCATTAGCATTAGATCTTTGCGGTTTATGGCAGTGTTCTGACAAAAAAATATTTTCTTTAAATTTCCTTCAGCGGACACGTAAAAATTGAAAGGTTTTTTCGTACTTTTTAAGGTAACCTTAATCATGCGTGCTTATGATGAGAGCCTGATAAACAGCACCGGGGAGCCACTATGAAAAAGGCAGCAGTCTGATGAGAACGTACTGCTGTGCAAAAAACATAAGGATAGAAGGAGTTACGTACGATGCGGAAAAAAAGAATTTTAGCAGGCGCACTAGGATGTATGCTTGCATGCAGTCAGCCAATGGGATATGCTGCGGCAGCAGAACTTTCACTAGAGCAGCAGATCTATCAAAATACAAAACAGACTTCTCAGAATCAACGGCCTGTGGATATACAGGAACAATCAGAACTTCCGAAAACACCAGATGATCTGGCGCCGGATGAGCTGGATCCGGATTATGTAAAAATGCTGTTTCAGCAGGAAAATGAAAAGGAACAGCAGTCTGCACCGTTTTCATTGTCAAGTGTCGAGGCAAAGACCACGAAAAGCCCGTTTACAGGATTGGTATATACACACGCGGCACAGCTTAGCGATTGTGATATTGTCGATGGAATAGACGTATCCAAGTGGCAGGCGGATATTGACTGGAACAAAGTAAAGGCGGCAGGGGTAAAGTTTGTATTTATCCGCTGCGGCTATACGGCGTTATCAAAAAATTTCGCAATGTATGAAGATGAGTATTTTAAGAAAAATATCCAGGGTGCGTATAATGCGGGAATTAAAGTGGGCGTTTACTTTTTCTCAAATTCCATCACAACAAACGAGGCAAAGCAGGAAGCGAAAAAAACACTGAAGCTGATCGAGGACTATAAATCTATGATTACGCTGCCTGTCGTTTATGACTTTGAAGCGTTTTCGAATGCATACCGTGCCTATGGGCTGTCAAAACAGCAGGTGACGAAAAATGTAATTGCTTATTCAGAGCTGATCCGCCAGTCTGGATATACACCGATGTATTATGGCAGTCCAAGCTTTTTGAACAGTTCCTTTGACGTAGCGCAATTGACAAATTATGACTGTTGGCTGGCAAATTATACCACGAAGACGGCTTATACGGGCGATTATTTATACTGGCAGTATTCCAGTACCGGAAAAGTCAATGGTATTGCCGGAAATGTGGACTGTAATTTCCTGTATTCGGGTGATGCTGGGGAGATTGTAGATCCGGATCTGGATCCGGATGATTTTGAAGAAGGATTTGGCCCGGTCAGCGGCCTTACAATGGCTGATCATGATACAACAGAGATTACGATTCGGTGGGATCCGCTGGAAGAAGCCGATGGCTATAAGATTTATCGAAGCAAATCCTATGGCGGTACGTATAAGCAGATCAAAACCATAAACTGGAATGAAGTAACGGATTATACAGATGCCACCGTTATGGAGTCAGAAGGGCGCCAGTATTATTATAAAGTCGTTCCGTTCCTTTTGGACGAAGACGGAAATATGAAGTATGGGATGGAATCTGACGTTTTAACCGCACATACGCTGCGCCAGCATTCCTTCCGATTGAAAACAAAATCAAATGTACATTTAAGATCTCAGGCAGGTACGGAGTATCCTTCTGCTGCGGTTGTGCCAACAGGAACAGGGCTGCCGTTTTACAAATTTACGCTTTCTACGGAAGACAAAAAGTGGTATAAAGTAACTTATAACAAAAACGGCGAGTCCTATACCGGCTATTTGTCAGGTAGTTATGTGACCATTTATACGTATGGAAAGACGACAAAAGATGTCAATGTAAGGTCTGGGGCAGGGCTGACTTATAAAGTGCAAAGAACCATTCCGAAAGGGACAAAAGTAACAATTGTGGGCAGCAGCAAAACTGTCGCAGGAACAAAGTGGAGTAATGTCAAATATGCACTAAAAGGAAAAAACTATTCCGGATATATTCCGACAAAATATATCCAACAGACATAAGGTATACTGAACAGAAGGGGCGGGGAGAATGAGTAAGAATCTCAGAACAGAGGCAACAGATCGGTTGTTCGACGCGATACTGACACTCAAAAACAAAGAGGAATGCTATCGTTTTTTTGAAGATGTGTGCACGGTAAATGAGCTTCAGGCGCTGTCACAGCGTTTTGAAGTGGCGCATATGCTGCGCAATAATCAGACGTATATGGATATTGCAGAGTCAACGGGCGCATCTACGGCAACGATCAGCAGGGTGAACCGGTCACTGAATTATGGACATGACGGATATGATATGGTTATTGCGCGATTAAAAGAAAATTAGAAAATTACAAAACATAGATCAGCCAGCGGAAGAGGAGGGGGCATGTAGCGAATCCTTATCTTCTGCTGGCTGATCTATTCTGGCGCTTATGTTCGTCAATCACTTATAATTGCCAATCACTTATAATTGCCAATCACTTATTTTTACGGTTTTCTTTGGCGGATTTTCTGCCTTTTTCGTCGGGCTTTTTTGTAAGCTTTGTGTCAATAATCTTTTCAATCAGCATACGCTTTACATAGACATCAAAACTGAGCATGCATAAAAAGGCAAACAGCTGCAGATTTTCACGTTCTTCCTGCGGTGCATCGGGAAATGTATGGCTGCTCGTGTTGAATTTGCGTGTAATATCTTTTGCAAGCATAGCTGCTTCGTCTTTTTCCAGCCCAAATACTTCTTCATAGATTGCAGTCAGATCCAAATCTCCTTTTTTAGAAAAATACCGGTCTGTAATGGGATTTAAAAGATACTGGATATCATTGATACTTAAAATACCTTTGAAATAATAAATAAAAATCAGCGTCAGCAGATGTTCTTTCGAATATTTCTTTTTATCAGGCGCTGGCAGCAGGTTGTTTTTCGTATAATTATTAATCATCGTTTTGGTCAGTATCTTGTCGTCCGGGTACCTTTTCGTTTCTGCAAGTTCTTCATTCATAAACGTCGTAACCTGGTCCATATACAGATCTATATTTGGAATGTCTTCCGGTTTGATATAGTCAATCCTGTTGAGACTTGCTAAGATGCTGTTTAAAAGATCTTTTTCATCTATCGTCATATAATCACCTCTGAGATACATTATAGAGTAATCAAAACTAGATAGCAAGCAAAAGTTGCGGGGAAAATGGCATCAGCATGTTGACGGATTGCGAAAGCTACGTTAATATGTAATAGTAACAATTACAAAGACGGAAAGAGAAAAACATGTAACAGTTCAAGGGTTATCTGAACTGTTACAAAAACATACCAGATTTGAAATTATAGTATACATAATGGAAGGAATTTGATTCATGTATGAGAATATGAACGATATGCAGATGCGGGCGATCTGCCAGACAGAAGGCCCCGTATTGATTCTGGCCGGCGCCGGTTCCGGAAAGACGAGGGTGCTGACACATCGGGCAGCTTATTTAATAGAAGAAAAAGGTGTGAACCCCTATCATATTATGGCAATCACTTTTACAAATAAAGCAGCCGGAGAAATGCGGGAAAGAATTGATGATATCGTAGGATATGGGTCCGAAAGCATTTGGGTATCTACGTTTCATTCCGCCTGTGTGCGTATTTTAAGACGCTTTATCAACCGGATCGGATATGATCCGGCCTTTACCATTTATGATGCCGATGACCAAAAGCAGCTGATGAAGGATATCTGCAAGCGGATGATGATAGATACAAAGCTGTATAAGGAAAAATTTTTCCTGAACAAAATATCCCGTGCAAAAGACGAGCTGATCAGTCCTTCGGAGTACGAAGTCCATCTGGAAGACAATTTTGAAAAAAAGATGATTTCACAGGTGTATACAGAATACCAGCAGATGCTTCACAAAAATAACGCGTTGGATTTTGATGACCTGATCATGAAGACCGTCGAATTGTTTCAAAATGACAAGGAAGTACTGGCACATTATCAGGAACGGCTGCGTTATATTATGGTAGACGAGTATCAGGATACAAATACGGCACAATTTAACTTCGTCCGGCTGCTGGCTTCTAAATATGAAAATCTATGTGTCGTTGGCGATGACGATCAGTCTATTTATAAATTCCGCGGCGCAAATATTGGAAATATATTAAATTTTGAACAGTATTTTCCAGATGCAGCGGTAATCAAGCTGGAACAAAATTACCGGTCCACGAAAAATATACTGGATGCGGCAAACGGCGTCATTGCCAATAATTACGGGCGTAAGGAAAAAGCGCTCTGGACACAGAATGAAGCGGGAGATAAAGTACTGTTTCGCCAGTTTGGTTCCGGTGATGACGAGGCCGAGTTTATCGCATCTGAAATTCAAAAGCATATACGCAGCGGAAAATTTCGGTATCAGGACTGCGCGGTCTTATACCGCACGAATGCACAGTCACGTTTATTTGAAGAGCATTTTATTTTTGCGAATATTCCTTATAAAATGGTCGGCGGCTTGAATTTCTATGCACGTAAAGAAATCAAAGATCTGCTGTCTTATTTAAAGACGATTGATAATGCAAGAGACGACCTTGCGGTGCGCAGAATCATCAATGTGCCAAAGCGTGGAATAGGGGCAGCTACGCTGGCAAAAGTACAGGAATATGCAAACGAACAGGATATCAGCTTTTATCAGGCATTACGCGCAGCGTCAGAAATCCCGACGCTCGGAAGGGCATCGGCTAAAATAGAATCTTTTGTAACATTTATTCAGGCAATGCGTTCCAAGGCAGAATTGCTTTCCGTATCCGAGTTGCTGCAGGAAATTATAGATGCTACAGGCTATGTCACAGAACTGAACGCCGAAGGTACGGATGAGGCGCGTGCCAGAATTGAAAATATCGAAGAACTTCAGGGAAAAGCGCTGACATATGAAGAAAGCGAAAAGGAACCTACACTATCTGGATTTTTGGAAGAAGTTGCCCTGGTAGCGGACATAGACAGTCTCGAAGGAGATAACGACCGCGTGATACTGATGACATTACATAGCGCCAAAGGCCTGGAATTTCCGCAGGTTTATTTAACCGGAATGGAAGACGGCCTGTTTCCAAGCTATATGTCCATTACAAGTGATAATGCACTCGAAGACATCGAAGAAGAACGCCGTCTTGCATATGTAGGCATTACAAGAGCCATGCAGAACCTGGTCATTACCTGCGCAAAACAGCGTATGGTGCATGGGCAGCTCCAATACAACAGAGTATCCAGATTCGTAAGGGAGATTCCGGAACAAGTACTGGAACAATCCGGCGGCAGGAAGTGCGCCCAGCCTGAGAAGAAGCGTGCCCAGCCGCAGCAGAAAGTAATAGCCTTTCAGCAGGCGTCAGAGATGTTTCACGCCAAGCCGATGGCGCTGCAGCCGAACGGATGGTCGGATACAATGTTTGATACAAAAACAGCAGTCGGCAAACAAGTGCCCACAGAACAGGCTGCCGCATCAAAAGACAGCCAGATACAAAAAAAACTGGGCTATGATGTGGGTGATCTTGTACTCCATCAGAAATTTGGGGAAGGAAAGGTTGTAAAGATTGTCTCCGGGGGACGTGATTATGAAGTGACTGTACAGTTTCACCAGGCAGGCATTAAGAAAATGTTTGCCGCATTTGCGAAGCTGCAAAAAATATAAGTCCATTATTTATAAAAAAACAATAAATTGTAAATTTTTTCTCGCTATCTGGGAAAGATATGTTATAATGGTATAGATTAAGTGAAGTGCAGGCATACTGTACTTTCAAATAGAGCGGAAAGGAGAACAAGTAATATGAATCGCTTGGATGAATTACATGGATTACTGTCTGAAAATGTAGCAAAGGTTGGGGATCTTCTGAAAAAGGAAGACGAATCTGAAAAGAAAAAAAGCAAAGCGGTATGGATCTTTGCGGCGCTTGGCATCGTTGTCGTAGCGGCAGCAGCAATTTATGGGCTATATCGTTTCTTTGCACCGGATTATCTGGAAGATTTTGAAGACGATTTCGACGACGACTTTGATGATGATTTCTTTGAAGACGAAGAAGAAAAAGACGAAGAATCTGCATCAGAAGCTAAGGCAGCGGATGATACGATCACAGATGATATGACAGAAGAAGAATAAGCTGAGCAGTAATCAGAAGAACCATCAAATAACAAAACATCCAGATCGGCCGGAAAGCAGTTTCCGGCCGGTTTTTTGGTAAGAAACTGTAAATAAACAGATCAGTCCGGCAAAGAAAGTGTGAAAGGAAAAAGAGATGAAAAAAGGTGAAACAGGAGAAGGGATAATTCAAAAGGTAGAGTTTCCGAATAAAGGCATCATCTGCACGGAAGATGGTGAAAGGGTGATTGTAAAAAATGGCGTGCCAGGACAAAAAGTACGCTTTATCATTCAAAAAAAGCGAAAAGGCAAATGTGAAGCCCGTCTGCTGGAAGTTTTGGAAAAGTCCCCGTTAGAGCTGGAGAAAGCCTCCTGCAGCCATTTTGGCCTATGCGGCGGATGCGTTTACCAGAATCTGGATTATGAGCAGCAGATTCGATTAAAGGAATCCCAGGTAAAAGAAATGCTGTTCCCAGTCGTAAAATCGGCAGATCATACTTGGTTTGAAGGAATGAAACAAAGCCCGCTGCAATTCGGATATCGAAACAAAATGGAATTTTCTTTTGGAGATGAATATAAAGAAGGCCCGCTGGCCCTCGGATTACATAAACGGGGCAGCTTTTACGATCTTGTGACAGTAGACCAGTGCGTCATTACAGATCAAGACTATAATCAGATTTTACAAACGACGTTATCTTATTTTTCCGGCGAGGAAGTCAGTTATTTTAAAAAGAAATCACACACTGGCTGTCTGCGCCATCTTTTAGTGCGCAAAGCAGCAAGAACAGGAGAAATATTGATTGACCTTGTCACCACAACACAAGGCTGCGGAAAGAAATCGGAATCAGAATTGCTGGACGGTTTTGTGAAAACGCTTCTGCAACTGCAGCCGCAGCTTCAGGGGACAATCGCAGGCATTCTGCATACCAAAAATGACAGTGCCGCAGATGCGGTTATAAATGAAGGAACAGAAACATTGTATGGGCAGGACTATTTTTATGAAGAACTGCTTGGATTGAAATTTAAAATATCTCCTTTTTCCTTTTTTCAGACAAATTCGCTGGGGGCAGAAGTATTGTATGAAACGGTCAGAGAGTTTATGGGCGCATATGATGACAGGAGGGCTGGTGTTATTTATGATCTGTATTCAGGTACGGGAACGATTGCACAGATGATGGCGCCCGCAGCAAAGAAAGTAATCGGGGTTGAGATCGTGGAAGAAGCTGTACAGGCAGCGCGGGAGAATGCGAGACTCAATGGGCTGAACAATTGTGAGTTTATAGCAGGTGATGTGCTGAAAGTGCTGGAAACGATTGAGGATAGGCCGGACATGATTATTCTGGACCCGCCGCGGGAGGGGGTGCATCCGAAGGCGCTTAAGAAGATTTTGGAATATGGGGTGGATAAGATGGTGTATATATCTTGTAAGCCAACGAGTCTGGTGAGGGATTTGGAGGTGATGCAGGAGTTTGGGTATGTTGTGGAGAGAGGGAGGTGTGTGGATATGTTTCCTGGGACGTATCATGTGGAGTGTGTCGTGTTGATGTCACGGGTTGAGAAATAGAATAGCAGAAAAGTGTAGAAAGCAAGGGGTTTCCGGGAGTTGGGACAGTTTGGAAAAATTGTTCCGACTCCCGGATTTTTTATCTGTTGTATTATGCGGAAACATATCCACTGCTTTTTGGGTGGTATAGTTGAGTTGACAGGATAAATATAGGGTAGGTTGTGGAGATAGGATTGTTAAGAGTAGGTTGAGTGGATAGAATAGATAAAACACGTTGTTTCTGGTGGAAAATAATGTACTTGCTTTAT
>CAOKJJ010000083.1 GCA_948468465.1 uncultured Eubacterium sp.
CCGGACGCAGCCACCACGTCCATGCAGAATGCCTAGAGATTCTTAATATTCTGGAGTAGGAGCCGCAAGCCAGGCCATTTCCCCCTCACCCGGCGTCCGCATAGCCAATAAAATAACGCAACACAATGTCAATTTTGCTGCATGGTGTTAAAATTTTGCCACTTTGCGAAAAAACCTTTGAATTATTTCCCCCACCGCACCTTCGTTATGATTTTTCTCACAAATATAATCCGCTGTTTCCTTGGCCTGCGGATGTGCATTGCGCGGGGCTGCGCCTACACCAGCTGCGCGCAGCATCGAGATGTCGTTGCGTTCGTCTCCTGCCGCCACGGATGCTTCTGCGGGAATATTCAGATACCTGCACAGCGCTGTTACTGCTGCCCCTTTGGAAATGCCTGCCGGACAGTATTCCAAATACTGCTCGCAGGAAAAAAAGCTGTTTAAAATATCTTTTGTCCATTCTGCATTTTCTTTTTGAAACTGTTCCAGACGCTCATAATGCTCCAGGCTAATGACAATCATCTTTGCCGGTTCTTTCGTCAGATGTTCTAATACATCCGGTCCGGTTTTGCTCTGCAGTTTCGTATGTCCTGTATAGGCATTGAGTTCCGGCGCGGAACGCACGGACAGCACCGTATCGTCCGCTCTGTCATACGTATGGATATAAAGTCCGGCCTGCTGCGCCTGCGCAAACATTTTTTTTACAACAGGGATCGGAATCGACGCATAAGATATGATCTTATCCAAAGACGGATCATAAATCACACCGCCATTGTATGCCACTATATAACATCCTTTACGGTCAAGTCCATACTGTGCGGCTACTGCACGTGCACTCGCTAACGGACGTCCGGTACAAACCGCAAAAAAACATCCCTGGCAAAGCATTTGATCGATTGCCGCCCTTGTGCCTGCTTCGATTTCCTTTTTATCATTTAACAGCGTCGCATCCAGATCACTAAATAAAATTTTGTATTGAACAGTCATATCTTTCTTCCATCCTTAATCAGAAACTTGTTTTTTATATTCTTATTTAATTATTATCTTATTTAACTATTTCCTTATTTAACTATTTTTTGTTTTCTGTTTTCCAGCAAAATTTTCTCTTATCTTAAAAATTGCCTGTCCGAAAAACAGAAAACAGACCGCTCTGCTTCGCACCCGTCAGATGTCAGAAACAAGCGGTCTTTGATATCATTTTCTGTATCTCCTGCTATTATATTAACTTACCGGTTCCGCCGGAACAAATACGCGGTCTTTATATACCTTATCCTGCTTCGGTACTAACTGTTCTGCTTCTCTGCAGAAGACTTCCTGTGAATTCACGAGCATCTTGCCGCGTTTGTCGATCTTTTCGTATGTGCCATCCGGCTGGAGTACGTGTGCCTTGACATTATCTTCAAATTCCACATCTAAAATATGCAGCACTTTCTTTTTTAATTCTTCGTCTAAGACCGGAAATACAATTTCCACTCTGCGGTCCAGGTTTCTAGGCATCCAGTCCGCGCTTCCCATAAATACTTCCGCGCGTCCGTCGTTGCAGAAATCAAAAATCCGGCTGTGCTCAAGAAAGTTGCCGACAATCGAATGTACATGAATGTTTTCACTGATGCCTTTGATTCCTGTGCGCAGACAGCAGATGCCGCGGATCAGCAGCTGAATTTTTACCCCGGCGGAAGATGCCTCATAGAGCGCTTCGATCATTTCCTGATCGCAGAGCGAATTCATTTTTGCACGTATATATGCCTGTTTTCCTTCTCTGGCGTTTTTCGTCTCCCGGCGCACAAGCTTTAAAAACTTTTTGCGCAGCCAGATAGGAGCTACCGCAAGGCTGTTCCAGCTCAGCGGTTCTGAATAGCCCGAAAGCATGTTAAAGACAGCTGTCGCATCTTCTCCCACAGCTTCCGAACAGGTCAGTACACCGCAGTCTGTATACAGCTTTGCCGTAGAATCGTTGTAATTGCCTGTCCCAAGATGCACATAGCGGCGGATGCCTTCGTCTTCTCTTCTGACGACAAGTGCAATCTTACTATGTGTTTTTAATCCGACAATTCCATAAATGACATGACAGCCTGCCTGCTCTAATTTTTTCGCCCAGACAATATTATTTTCTTCGTCAAAACGGGCTTTCAGCTCTACAAGCACCGTTACCTGCTTGCCATTTTCCGCAGCCTGCGCCAGTGATGCAATGATCGGCGAATTGCCGCTGACACGGTAAAGTGTCATCTTAATCGCCAGTACCTGCTTGTCATTGGCAGCCTGACGGATCAGTTCGATGACAGGCTCAAAGCTCTGATATGGATGATGCAGTAAAATGTCGCCTTTTTGAATCGCTTCGAAAATATTTTCCCCCGGCATGATTTCCGGCACAAGCTGCGGCTTATGCGGCTCATAACGCAGATGGTCACAGCCTTCCAGACCATACATTTTCATCAAAAACGTAAAATCTATCGGCCCGTTAATATAGAAAATATCCTGTTTGTTTTCCACATGCAGTTCATCTTTTAAAAATTCCAGCAGTTTTTTGTCGATGCCGTCTTCTACTTCCAGGCGGATGACTTCGCCCCACTGCCGTTTTTTCAGCTGTTTTTGAATCTCCTTTAATAAATCCGGCGCTTCATCTTCATCAATGGAAAAATCCGCGTTGCGCATAATCCTATATGGATACGCACACAGCACCTTGTAATTTAAAAACAGTTTGTCAATATTTTTTTCAATCACCTGTTCTAATAAAATGAATACTTTTTCATTCGGATTTTTGGAAGGCAGCGGAACGAGCCTTGCCATGCCGCTTGGTACCTGGACTGTAGCAAATTCCGGCTTTGTGCCTTTCTTTTTCTTTTTGTCTTTTTTCTCTTTTTTATCGGCTTTCTCTGCGCCTTCTTTTTCTGCATCGTTTTCGGCTTCTTTTGCAATTTCTTTTGCAAATTCCTCTTCCAAAAGGTCTGCCATCTGCGCCTCGTCTTCCTGTCTCTTGTGGTCTAACAGTCCGCCTGTGCCTTTATATTCAATAACCGCGGCAATATTTAACGATCTGTTGCGAATAAGCGGAAACGGACGGCTGGCATCTACAGCCATCGGCGTCAGCACCGGATAGACTTCATTTTCAAAATAATCGTCTACAAAAGCCGCCTGCTCTTCGGTCAGCTTTTCATAAGCATCAATAATATAAATACCTTCCTGGTTCATTAACGGCAATAGCGACCGGTTATACGTAGAATACTGCAGATTGACAAGCTCTCTGGTATCCTCATTGACCCGCTCTAACTGCTTTAGCGCATCCATACCTGCAATATCGGCCTTTTTCACGCCCGCGTGCAGCATATCCTTTAAAGACGCCACT
The DNA here is from genome assembly GCA_948468465.1 of uncultured Eubacterium sp. The sequence continues at coordinate 3,344 of CAOKJJ010000083.1, forward strand.
CTTACCATAAAAAACTCATCCAGATTTGAAGATGTAATGCTGATAAATTTTAAACGTTCCAGCAGAGGAATTGTCTTGTCCCGTGCTTCGTTCAATACCCGTCGGTCAAACTTAATCCAGCTGAGCTCCCGGTTTTCAAAATATTCCGGTTTTCCATATTCAGTTGTCTTTTCCATGAAATCCTCCCTCTCTTTATGTATATACCCGTTTCTCTTTAATCACAGGTTTTAATCCGAAAATAGACTCAAATTCTTTTGATTTTGCCGCCAGCAATCCTTTTTCCAGTGCAATGTCGCTCATCGTTTCGATCGTAATCACAAGCTGCTTGTCTTTTAATACGGCTTTTACATTTTTAAATTTCTGTCTGTGACTGCGGTCCATCGCATTTGCTACCCGAAGAATGGCCGCCAGCTTTGCCACTATTAAATAACTGTGCTGGTCCATACGGTCTGCAAGCTCTTCATAAGGGTCAAGCGGCGACGAATTATACAGTACGACGCTTGCCACCATTTCCCTCTCCAGATGGGTCAGGCCGATAATCTCCGTCGCACGTATAATCTGGTAAGCACAGATCGCGCTGTTCGCAAGGCTGATATATTTTCCGCAGTCATGCAGCATCGCCGCTACTTTTAACAGCAAACGCTCCCGTTTTGACATCCCATGCACTTTTTTCATCGCGTCAAACAATAATACCGACATATCCGTCAGCGCGTCAATATGCTGTGAATAGCTCATATAGCGCATCGACATATTTTTTGCCGCTGATAAAATATCTTCCTCGAAATCATGTGACGTATGGACAATTTTATGAGACTGCGCATAATCGTATACAATGCCGTCGCTCGTATCCACATCCGGAAACCAGATCGTCTGCGCATGCATCGCCTGCGTCAGCTTGGCATATAAAATCACAGACGGCAGCACAAGAATGTCTTTTTCATTCGATAAATTCAAAATTTCAGATATTTCTTCCACACTCTTTTTATCCAGTTTTTTCAGGAAATTAATAAATTTCTGCGCTTCCACCTCATTCATCTCTTCGCCGTTTTTACTGATCTTGCGCATAATTTCCGAAATATAATCACCCATTAAAATAACATTTTTTATCTCTTCCCCAGGCTGCATATATTGTGCCAAAAATACGGCTAATTCCTTATCAACCAGCTCTTCCAGCTGATTTTCCAAATGCAGGACGTTATGTTCAATATCTGATAACATCTCCATTAAACGCATTGTTCCGATCGCAAGATGCTGCGTTGTCACGACACGGCCGTTAATAAACAGCGTAATCTGCAGGCTGCCACCGCCCACATCGATCACAGCCGCACTGTCCTTTGTCATCTTGTCAAACCCCGGCCTTGCCGCAACGCCTTTATACGTTAAAAACCGGCGTTCCGAATTACTGAGCGTCGCGATATCAAGCCCTGTCTTTGTCTTAATCTGGTCTAAAATAAACAGCATGTTTTTTGCTTCGCCGACTACATTTCCCGCAAATGCCCGGTATTCTTTTGCCTTATAACCCTGCATAATTCTGGCAAAGTCCGCCAGTATCACACACAGCTCGTCTACCAGATCGGATCCGATGACACCAGAATGAAACGTATCCCGGCCAAGCTCCAGTCTCGTACGAATATGATCAATTTCGCGGATTTTCTTTTTTCCGGACAACTCAAAAATTTTCAGGCTCACTTCATAAGAGCCGATATAAATTGCTGCAAATGTTGTAATTGCCATATCCTTTTTCTCCTTTTCCAACAACCGTTTTTCAGCTTAGGTCACACGGTTATTTTTTGCGCTAATAGTTCCCAAGCACCCGTATGCTTTCACACTCTTCCGCCAGTCCGCGCAGTGCGTTGGATACAGCGCTGTCATTCAGACTGCCAGCAAAATCAATAAAAAACCGATACTGCCAGTTTGTCCCTTCCCGCTCTTTCAACGGTCTGGACTGGATAAAATTCATATTCAGGTCATTATAGATAATATGCGATAACGCATGATACAAAGAACCGCTTTGATGCTTTACTTCCAGACAAATGCTCATTTTGGCCGCGCCTTTTAAAAATATTTTTTTATTCGTTACAATAATAAATCGGGTCGAATTTTCACTGTTCGTCTGGATATTTTCTTCCAGAATTTTAAGTCCATACATCTGGGCGGTCAATGCACTGGCAATCGCCGCCTTATTTTTTTTCCCGGACTTTTTTACCTTACATGCCGCAACCGCCGTATTACTCTCCGTCGCGCAGTCCCACTCTTCATGCGCCTGTAGGTACCGGTCGCACTGCGCCAGCGCCTGCGGATGGGAATATACGCTCGTAATATCAGATAGCTGCGCGTCCGGCAGCCCCATCAGACAATGCCTGATCGGTATGATCTGTTCCCCTACGATATAGTTATCATACTCTATGAGCAAATCATAATTCTCCGCCACAACACCTGCCGTAGAATTTTCTATCGGAAGCACCGCGTAATCCGCCTCGCCGCTTTGAATCGCCTCCATCGCTTCCCGCCAGCTGTCCACATGAAAGCTGTCCGTCTGCGCACCAAAATACTCGTTCATCGCGATATGCGCATAGGCGCCTTCCACACCCTGAAAAACAATTTTGCTGCCCTGCGCACTGATTTCTTCTACCTGTGTAAACGCATTTGGCACTTCCACGCCATGTTCATTTAAAAGCTGATACTGTCTCTTTCGGCTGATTGACATGATGTGTTCAAATAATTCGCGGATCCCATGTTTTAAAAAACTGCCTGATACAAGCGAAGACAGTTTCTCCAGCTTTGCACGCTCCCGCTCCTTGTCAAATACTTTTTTTCCAGTCTGGATTTTATATTCGGCAACTTCGCTTGTCAGCTGCATACGCTTTAAATATAACGCGGTAATCTCACTGTCTACCTGATCAATTTCGTCTCTGATCTGTAATAAGTCTTTCATCTGTGTCCACCTTGTACAATTGATTCTTAAAACGTATCCAATGCCTTTTGTCAAAACAGCTGCTTCTCATTCAATATCAACAAATGAAATTTGCCATATCTGTTTCTTTTAGGCATTTTTTACATATCTATCATAGTACTTTTGGTGAAAAATTTCAAGTATTGGATTTTATGCAAAATCAAAAATCGACAACTGGTTCGACTCCGGTATTCCCCCTAAAATACCAAGATCCCCCATCAGGTCCGCCACGGATTTACTCACCTTGGACCGCTGCCTGAAATCATCTTTTGATAAAAACGGCCCGTCCTTTACGGCCTCTACCACGCCGTCCGCAGCCTTTTCCCCCAGCCCATCAATCGCGCTGAGCGCCGGCATCAGTTTCCCGTCTATAATCTGGAAACGGCGCGCCTGTACTTTGTTTAGATCCATCGGGCAGAACTGATATCCTCTGGCATACATCTCCTGCACGATCTTCATATCCTTGACCGTATCCTGTTCTTTTTTCGTCAGCGTATCTTTGCGCCGCTCATAATCACGCATAAAATATTCCAGCTTTTCCTTTCCCTGGCACATCAGTTCATAGCTAAAGGAAGTGGCGCGAATCGAAAAATAAGCGGCGTAATACGCAAGCGGATAGAACACCTTGCAGTAAGCGATCCGCCATGCCATCATAACATAAGCGGCCGCGTGCGCTTTCGGGAACATATATTTGATCTTTTGGCAGGACCAGATATACCAGTCCGGGACGTCATGCTCTTTCATTGCCGTAATCCATTCGTCTTTGAGTCCCTTCCCCTTGCGCACGGATTCCATAATCGTAAACGACAGCTCGCTTTCTAAGCCCATCCCGATTAAGTAGATCATAATGTCGTCACGGGTACAGATGGCCGTGGAAATCGTGGCCTTGCCCTCTTCGATTAACGTCTGCGCGTTGCCCAGCCATACGTCCGTACCGTGAGAGAGGCCGGAGATCCGTACCAGGTCTGAAAATGACTGCGGCTTTGTATCTATCAGCATCTGAATGACAAATTCTGTTCCAAACTCCGGAATGCCCAGCGAGCCGACGGTACAGCCGCCGATGTCTTCCGGCTGGATGCCCAATGCATCCGTACTTTTAAAAATGGACATGACCGCCGGATCGTCCAGCGGAATGTCTGTCGCATGAAGGCCCGTCAGATCTTCCAGCATACGGATCATGGTCGGATCATCGTGTCCGAGTATGTCTAGCTTTAACAGGTTATGGTCAATCGAATGGTATTCAAAATGCGTTGTTACAATATCCGTCGTCATATCGTTGGCCGGATGCTGAATCGGCGTAAACGAATAGATCTCCTCTCCCATTGGAAGCACGACGATGCCGCCCGGATGCTGCCCGGTCGTCCTGCGGATGCCGACACAGCCCTGCACAATCCGGTTGATCTCGCAGAACCGCTTATGTATGTTTCGTTCCTCATAATAACGCTTGACATAGCCAAATGCTGTCTTATCCGCCAGCGTGCCGATCGTGCCCGCGCGGAACGTCTGCCCGGCTCCGAAAATGACTTCGGTATATTTATGCGCCTTGCTCTGATAATCACCGGAAAAGTTCAGATCTATATCCGGCTCCTTATTGCCCTTGAATCCTAAAAAGGTTTCAAATGGAATGTCAAATCCTGCTTTCACAAGCGGCCTGCCGCATTTCGGGCACAATCTGTCCGGCATGTCGCAGCCGGAGCGGCCCGCATATTCCTTTACCTGTTCGGAGTCAAAATCCGAAAAATGGCAGCTTTCACAATAGTAGTGCGGACTGAGCGGATTGACTTCGGTAATGCCCGCCATCGTCGCTACAAACGAAGAGCCGACCGAACCTCTGGAACCGACGAGATAGCCGTCTTCGACCGATTTCCAAACGAGTTTTTGCGCGATGATGTACATTACCGCATAGCCATTCGATATAATGGAATTTAATTCGCGGTCCAGCCTTTTTTTTACAATGTCCGGCAATACTTCTCCGTACATTTCCGTTGCTTTGTTATAGCAGATATCCCGCAGCAGCTGGTCAGAGTTTTCGATGATCGGCGGCGCTTTGTCCGGACGCACCGGAGATATTTTTTCACACGCGTCACAGATCAGGTTCGGATTTGTAATGACGACTTCTTCTGCCTTCTGGCTTCCGAGATAGGCAAATTCCCGCAGCATTTCATCTGTTGTATGCAAAAACAGCGGAGCCTGTTCATCCGCGTCTTTAAATCCGTGTCCTGCCATAATGATTCTGCGGTACTCTGCGTCCTCCGGATTTAAAAAATGCACGTCACAGGTAGCTACCACAGGCTTTTGAAAATCCTCGCCGAGCTTTACGATCTGCCTGTTGATCTCCCAGAGGTCTTCGTCTGTATTGACCGGATACTTTTCCTCGCGCAGCATAAACGCGTTGTTGCCGTTCGGCTGGATTTCCAGATAATCATAAAAGTTCACAATCCTTGCAATCTCTGTCTGCGGCCTGCCAAGCAGCACAGCCTGATACAGTTCCCCTGCTTCGCAGGCGGAGCCTAGCAGCAGTCCTTCCCGGTAACGCATCAGCTCGCTTTTGGGAATTCTCGGCCGTTTATGAAAATAAGTAAGATGCGACATGGATACAAGGCGGTATAAGTTCACCCGTCCGTAATCGTTTGCCGCGAGTATAATCGCATGATACGTCGGCATTTTGCGGATCTGCTCCGGCGTGGCCTTGCCTCTTTCATTGAGCATATTCAAATCCGTAATTCCACGTTCGGTAAGCCGTTTTACAAATTCGGCAAATATCTCGGCCGTACATGCCGCATCGTCTACGGCACGGTGATGGTTCTGCAGGGAAATATGCAGCTCCTTTGCTACCGTATCCAGTTTAAAGCGGTTCAGATTCGGCAGCAGATATCTCGCCAAAGCTACCGTATCCACAACCGTAAACGAACAGGGAAGTCCAAGGTCCGCACAGTTTTTGCGGATAAATCCCATGTCAAATTCCGCATTGTGCGCTACCATGGCGCTGCCTTTACAAAATTCCATAAATTCCGGCAGTATCTTTGCAATCTCAGGCTCGTTCACGAGCATGTCATCCCGTATTTTTGTCAGCTCTTCAATCGCAAACGGCAGCGGTACTTTGGGATTGACAAATCTGGAATAACGGTCTGTAATCTTACCGCCCACTACTTTTACCGCGCCGATCTCAATGATCTTATGTACGTTCGGGCTAAGCCCCGTCGTTTCTAAGTCAAATACGACGTATGAATCAAGCAGGCTCTGCCCGTTCGGTTCATACACGATCGTTTTTAAATCGTCTACCAGATAGGCTTCGACGCCGTAAATAATCTTAAAATCAGCATCATGCGGCACCGCATGATTCGCAATCGGAAACGCCTGAATCGCGCCATGGTCTGTAATCGCAAGCGCTTTATGCCCCCATGCCATTGCCTGTTTGATAATATCCCCAACATCTGAGATGCCGTCCATATCGCTCATTTTTGTATGGCAGTGCAGTTCCACCCTCTTTTTCGGACTCGTATCCATGCGATGTTCCACAAAATCCGGTATTTTTTTAATGCCCGCGATGGAACTAAGCGTCAGCTCGCTGTCAAACCGGTCAAACGCGGTAACCCCTTTGATTTTTAAAAACGCCCCTTTTTTGATTTCAGACAGCAGTTCCTCTAACTGTTCATTTTTCGTAAAGATTTTGATGACAATCGAATCCGTAAAATCCGTAAGCGTTACGATGACAATGCTCTTTTCCCCGCTGCGCAGCTGTCTGACGTCCACGTCCAGCACCTTGCCACGGATAGCGATCTCACCCATCTCGCCTTCGATCTGGTCAATCGCAATTGCATCATCCTCAAAATCCCTTCCGTAGACGACATCCGGATTGTCAGACCGCCTGAGCGGATATTCCCTGCGCGGGCCGCCCGGCCTGCGGTTTTCGGACGGCATTTCTTTTTGAGCCGGCTTTTTTTGAGCCGATTCCTGCCTGCCGCCTGTTTTTGCTGCAGAAGAACGCTCCAGCGCCGCACCTGTCTGCGCGGCACGCTCCGGTTCCGCCTGCGCGCCCTCCTGCTCCGGCTGCTGCAGCCTGCCCAGAATCCGGTTGATTTCATAAGTAATCTGCAGATCGCTTTCTTTTTTGCGGCTGCGGTCTTTTTTTTGCTCGAACACAGGCTCAATCGTAAGCTCCATGCCGCACCGGTCACGGATGACTTTATACAATATTTCCAAAAGCTCATCCGCACGGCTTTTTGCCACAATCGAATCTTCCAGATAAAGCTTCATATAGTCTTTTGCCGTAAATTCCATTCTTGCGCAGCGGAAAAGATTATAAATTAAAAGACTGTATGCCTTCATCTCTTCCAACATACTGTCTTTATACATATCCATCAGCGTTTCCGGCGTATACTGCCCGGAAAGCTGATATCGTTCTACAATTTTTACCGTCAGCTCCTGCTGCGGAAACAACTGGTTTTTAATATGGTTTTCCAGCTGAAAAATATACTTTTTCTGTATCAGCCTTGTCCCATGCAGATACACCCTAAGACGCGTGCGCGCAGGATTGGAAACGACCCTTTGCACCTGCGTATCCGCCAGCAGCTGTTGCATTTCCTGATTGACCTTCAATACAGGAAATACTTCAAAAAAATTTTTTTCCATTTTATCTGCTCCCCGCTTTCATCCACCAGCCTGATACTGTCCCATCATCCGTCTTCCCATTCTGATCCATTCTTATTCAGATCTATTCTTATTCAGATCTATTCTTATTCTGATCTATTCTTATTCTGTTTCCTCAGATTCCTTCCAGTGAAGCAGCTCTTCCCGCAGCGCCGGCAGCAGCTGATCTTCCGGAAGTTTTTTTATAATTTCCCCATGGCGGATTAAAAGCCCTTCACCGCATCCTCCGGCAATGCCGATATCCGCTTCCTTTGCCTCTCCCGGCCCGTTGACAACACAGCCCATAACCGCTACCTTGATATCTAAGGGAATATCCGCGACCATATTTTCGACCTCATTCGCCAGTCCGATCAAATCTATTTTCGTCCTGCCGCAGGTCGGACAGGACACGACTTCAATCCCGCCTTTTCGAAGGCCAAGCGTGCGCAGGATCAGCTTTGCGGACTTGATCTCCTCGATAGGGTCACCCGTTAAAGAAACGCGTATCGTGTCCCCAATGCCCTGATGCAGAATGAGCCCCAGTCCGATCGCGGACTTGATATTTCCGCTGATTAACGTCCCGGCCTCTGTAATGCCTACATGCAGCGGGTGGTCTGTCTGTGTGCAGATCAGCTCATGCGCGCGCACACACATCCCAACGTCAGATGATTTGATGCTGATCACGAGATTGTCATAACCCATATCTTCTATGAGCTTTACCTGGCCCAACGCGCTTTCCACAAGTCCCTCCGCTGTCACACCATGATACTTTTCCACAAGTTCTTTTTCCAGCGAGCCGCTGTTTACGCCGACACGTATCGGTATGTTACGCTCCTTTGCCGCGTCAACCACTGCCTGCACCCGCTCTTTGGAGCCGATATTGCCCGGATTAATGCGTATTTTGTCCGCACCGTGCTCCATTGCCGCAATCGCAAGCCGGTAATCAAAGTGAATGTCCGCCACAACCGGAATATCCGCCTGTTTTTTTATTTCCGTCAGTGCAGCAGCCGCCTCCATCGTAGGCACGCTGCAGCGGATGATATCACAGCCCGCAGCAGAAAGCTTTTGAATCTGTGCAGCGGTCGCGGCGATGTTTTCCGTCCTTGTATTTGTCATCGACTGTATCAGAATCGGATTGCCACCGCCGATGACACGGCTACCAATGCGTACGGTTTTCGTATTTTTTCGTATGCTGTTTCCTTCGCTTTTTTGAATTTCCATCATAATTCACACCTTCAGTTTTCCATAATATCCGTTACATCACAATCTTTCGGATATCATTAAACATAATCACAACCATCAACGCCATCAAAAGCATTAAAAATACAAGGTTCACTGCCCCTTCCTTGTTTGGATCCATCCGCTTGCCCCTGACAGCTTCCACAATCAGAAATACAAGCCTGCCTCCGTCTAACGCCGGTATCGGCAGCAGATTCATAATACCCAGGTTTGCGGACAGCAGAATGCAGATGTTTAACATATTTAAAAAGACCATGAACGCGCCGCTTGATTTTACTTCGGTATACGTATCACCGATCGTTTTTACAATTCCCACCGGCCCGGACATTTCATTGATTCCCACATGCCCGGTGAACAGCTGTCCAAGGCTTTCGATCGTCGCGCAGATCCAATATTTTACTTCGTATACGCTGTATTTTAATGTCTCTGACAGCGTGCCTTTTGCGCGTGCCGTCGTGCCGTAAAATCCAAACAGGTATCTGCCGCTTTCTTCATCATATTTTGGCATCAGATTGGTTGTATGCTTTTCGCCGTCCCTTTCATACGTTACTTCCACCATTTCATTTGCGTGGAAATATGTATAAAGCGATACTTCCCGGTACAAATGAATTGGCTTCTTCCCCAGTTTTACGATTTCATCGCCCGCCATAAGCCCGGCTTCCTTGGCAGGATATCCGTCCATGACCTCGGTGAGCACAGGACGGTCAAACCCCACGCTTGCCACAAGAATAAACGAAAAAACAATCGCCATGATAAAATTAAACACCGGACCCGCGGCTATAATCGACGCCCGCTGCAGCACAGACTTGTTGTTAAATCCCCTGTCGTCGTCACTCGCTTCATCCTCGCCCTCCATCATGCAGGCACCGCCGAAAGGCAGCAGCTTTAGCGAGTACTTTGTCTCCCCCTTTGTAAATCCTACGATCGTAGGCCCCAGTCCAAGACAAAATTCATTCACCCGCACATCATTGTGCTTGGCCAGCAAAAAATGTCCCAACTCATGAAACAAAATAATAATACTGAAAATAATCAGCGCTAAAATAATGTTCAAGTTACCACCTGCTTTCTATCCACTCATATACAGCGTTTTCTGTTTCTAATATTTCTTCCACATTCGGATGCTCGATATACGGACAGTGTAGCATACATTCGTGAATCATTTGTGTAATCTCCAAAAATTTTATTTTTTTATTTAAAAATTTGGCGACTGCCCGCTCATTGGCCGCGTTAAAAACGGTCGGCATGGATCCGCCCTGCCTGGCAGCTTCATAGGCAAGCCGCAGGCCGTCAAAGGTATTCAGATCCGGTTTTTCAAACGTAATGCTGCCAAGCGCAAAAAAATCCAGCCTCTGCCCCGATAACGGCCTGCGGTTCGGATAATACAGCGCATACTGTATCGGCAGACGCATATCCGGCGTACCAAGCTGCGCCATAATGTTGCCGTCTTCATATTCCACCATGGAATGGATGACCGACTGCGGCTGTACAACTACCTGAATCTGGTCTAAGTCAGTCCCGAACAGCCACTTTGCTTCTATAACCTCCAGCCCTTTATTGACCATCGTCGCAGAATCAATCGTAATCTTTTTGCCCATGCTCCAGTTCGGATGCTTTAACGCGTCTTCGACCTGCATATCAGCAAGTTCATCCCTCGTTCTGCCCCGGAACGGCCCGCCGGACGCGGTTAACAGTATCTTATGAATCTTATTCCCGGATTCCCCGTTTAATGACTGAAAAATAGCGCTGTGCTCACTGTCGACCGGAAGAATCCGCACGCCGTATTCCCTGGCCAGCGGCATAATCAGATGTCCCGCCGTCACAAGCGTTTCCTTATTGGCCAGTGCGATCGTCTTTTTCGCACGGATGGCGGCAATCGTCGGACGCAGGCCGATCATGCCGACCACTGCCGTCACAAGTATCTCAGCCTCAGGGATTGTAGCCGCCGCAAGCAGTCCGTCCATCCCGCTTACGATCTTTACCGGAAGATCGCGCACGTTTGTCCGAAGGCTTTTTGCATCCTCTTCGTCCCAGACTGCCGCAAGCTTCGGCTGAAATTCCCGAATCTGTCGTTCCAGCAGCTCTATGTTTTTACCGGCCGTCAGCGCCCAGACTTTGATATCTTTTTGCTCACGGACAATATCTAACGTCTGTGTGCCGATAGAGCCCGTAGAGCCAAGAATTGCTATCTGTTTCATGTTCTCATACCTTTCTTATGATGTCCTTCCCTATATCCTAACCTGGATGAACCGGAAATGCAACATTTTTGACATTGTGGTGCATTTTTTATTGGGAATGCGGACGCCGGGTGAGGGGGAAATGGCCTGGATTTCGGCGACGTTGGAAGAATGTTTAGTATTTCTTAGTATTCTGCTCAATAAATCAGGGGCGCAGCCCAGCGTCGCTTTTAGCCACTGGCGTTTAGCCAGGGGCGGACTACGCGACGCGACCGGACGCAGCCACAACTTCTATGCAGAATACTTAGAAATTCTTAACATTCTGGAGTAGGAGCCGAAATCCAGGCCCTGCCCCTCATCCAGCGTCCGGATAGCCACAAAAAAACGCACCACAATGTCAATTCTGTTGCATGCTGTTAACATTTTTCCATTTTACGCAAGAAATCGTTTTTAAGTGCATAATATCCTCTGCCGCAATGATTTCTGTCATAATGTCCTGCATGCATTATATTTTTACAATAAATATTTTGCCAGATAATAAATGACAGGCGCGGTAAATATCACACTGTCAAAACGGTCCATAATTCCGCCATGGCCAGGTATCAGCGTCCCATAATCTTTGATCTCATAATTTCGCTTAATCGCAGATGCCGCCAGGTCGCCGATCATGGAGATCAGCCCGCCTGCCGTGCTGATTGCCGCCAATATAAAAATCTGTCCGTTCGTAATTCCCATCTGTGCCCGAAATACAGACGCATAGACCGCCGTCAGCAAAAATGTCCCGGCAAGCCCGCCAACCGCGCCCTCTACAGACTTTTTCGGCGACAGTACCGGTGACATCTTATGTCTGCCGAATTTGACCCCTACGCAGTACGCACATGTATCACATCCCCAGGAACACAAAAAAATCAGCCATACAATATACGCGCCCTGTTCCATCATCCTCGTCTGCCAGACGCAAGAAAGCATTGCCGCGACGTAAAACACACCGAAAAACACAGCTGTAGTCTGCGACGCATGGTATTTCGGATACGCCAGCACATACACGGCCAAAAGGACGATCATAAGTCCGATCACAAACATCATCCGGTCCGGTATCCACTGCACATACAAATCCAGATAAAACAACACAGCCGCCGCATATCCGGCAAATGCCAAAGCCGTCCGCTCAATTTTATAAACACGGTACAGCTCATACATACCTATCAATGAAATGACACAGGCCGCGGCAAGTAAAATTTCTCCGCCCGTAATAATCAAAACCAAAGCCGCAGCCACAAGCACGATTCCGCTTATAAGTCTCGTCTTAAACATACGCTTCTCCTTTATGACACCCCAATCGTTGTAACAGTTCAGATAACCCTTGAACTGTTACGCATCCGGCCATTGAAAATCGCTTTGCGATGGGCCGGATGCCTGCATCCACTACATTTTCATACGGTCTGCGCAGTAAATGCGCAGACCTACCTGGACTGTTACCAATCGTTACATTAATCCCCCATACCTGCGCTCTCTGTTATTATACGCAGCAACCGCCTTTTTTAATTCTTCCTCATCAAAATCCGGCCATGGCACATCCGTAAAGTAAAATTCACTGTATGCCAGCTGCCAGAGCAGATAGTTCGACAGGCGCAGCTCTCCGCTTGTACGGATTAATAAGTCCGGATCCGGAATGCCGGCCGTATCCAGATAATCGGAAAACCGTTCTTCAGTCATATCCTCTTTTGACAGCCTGCCTGCTTCTATATCCATATACATTTTTTTCATCGCGCGCATCATCTCATCCCGGCTGCCATAATTTAACGCAATCTGAAAATGAAAGCCGTCATACTGGCTGGATACCTGTTCCAATTCCCGGATCTGCTTTTGCAGCTGCGGCGACAAACGGGAAATATCGCCTAATACACGTACCTGCATATTATTTTTTTTGGCCGTCTTTAAACAGGTCTTCATATAACTGCCAAGCAAACGCATCAGCTCATCTACCTCTGACTGCGGTCGTCCCCAGTTTTCTGTGGAAAACGCATAGACAGTAAGATACCGAATGCCCATATGTCCGGCTGCGTCACAGATTTTTTCCACATTTTTTGCTCCCATTGTATGCCCATAGTTTCTCGGCATCCCTTTGCTCTTTGCCCATCTTCCATTCCCATCTAAAATAATGGCGACATGCTGCGGTATTTTCATCCTGATTTCCTTTCCGGTAATAAGGAATTGTAAATAAATAACTGCTGATATTGCTTGTCTTTTTCTCCGACAGCACAGCTCAAAAATCAGTTACATAGCCCACTATGCGCCTGATTTTTGAGCTGCACTCTCGAAGAAAAATCCAGCGCACTATTCAGCAGTTATTTATTTACAATTCCTAAAAGAAGGGAACATCGCCGCGGCTATGTTCCCCGATTATCGCTAAACAGTCATAATTTCCTTCGTCTTTTCCTCAACCGCTTTATCAATATCAGCAATAAATTTGTCTGTCATTTTCTGGACTTTTCCTTCCAGCTCCTTGATCTCGTCCTCGGAAATATCTTCTTTCTTTCCGAGTTTCTTAAACGTATCATTCGCGTCGCGCCGGATATTACGGACTGCCACCTTTGCGGCTTCCCCTTTTTTCTTGACATCTTTTGCCAGATCTTTACGTCTTTCTTCCGTTAGTTCCGGAAATACGAGACGGATAGACTTGCCGTCGTTTGTCGGATTGATGCCCAGATCAGAAGTAAGGATTGTTTTTTCAATGACCTTTACCATGGAAGGCTCCCATGGCTGAATCTGAATCATTCTAGGCTCCGGCACATTGACATTTGCAACCTGCTGGATCGGTGTCGGCGTACCGTAATAATCTACGCGCAGCTTATCCAATACGTGCGGGTTTGCTCTGCCGGCACGGATGCTGCCAAATTCATCCTGCAGATTACGCATCGTTTTCTGCATTTTATCATCATACTGCACTAACCTGTCGTCCATAAAAACCTCCTGCCCATTATACGGTTATTACCGTTCCATTGAAACTGCCGCTTAACGCTTTTACGATGCTGTCTTTTTCATTTAAGCTGAATACATACATCGGCATTTTGTGCTCCATGCACAAAATGGAAGCCGTCAAATCTACCACTGCCAGCTTCTTTTCAATCACTTCCTCAATCGAAAGCGTATCATAACGGACTGCCTGCGGATTCAGTTTTGGGTCAGAATCATATACGCCGTCAACCGCCTTTGCCAAAAGCATGCCGTCCGCTTCAATTTCAACCGCACGCAGTACAGCAGCCGTATCCGTGGAAAAATACGGATGTCCGGTGCCTCCGGCAAAAAACACTACGATATTATGGGCAAAATATTTATTCGCACGGTCTTTCGAAAACAGCTTCGTAAAAGAACCGCATTCGAATGGAGTCAATACATTTGTCTTCATGCCCTCAGAACGAAAAATCTCAGACACATAAATGCAGTTCATCACCGTTGCCAGCATACCAATCTGATCTGCTTTCGTACGGTCAATCACCGCACTCGTCCGGCCGCGCCAAAAATTGCCGCCGCCAATTACGATTCCGACCTGCACACCGTCATCTACCAGTTTTTTTACCTGTTTTGCAACTTCGCATACAGTCGCTTCGTCAAATCCGGCTTTTTTATCACCAGCCAAAGCTTCCCCGCTTAATTTCAACAGAACTCTTCTCATCATTTTTTATTTGCCTTTCTTCTCTCCAAACAGGCTTTCCACATCAATGTCTGCATAGCACTGGGAACAGAAGCCCTCAATCACAGCGCCGTTGTTAATCTGTACAGATCTGGACTTAATATTTCCAACGATGACCGCAGATGTATCTACAACAACCGGCCCCTGCACATCAATATCCCCTTTTACCGCACCGGCAATGACCGCGGAAGTCGCCGCAATATTGCCTACTACAACAGAGCCAAGCCCGATCTTTACCGTGCCTGTGCTCATAATTTCTCCTTCAATCTTAGCGGCATCAGAAAAAACTTCTGAAGACGAGCTGTTTCCTTTAATTGTGCCTGTCACCTCCAGTTTGCCATTGCACTGTACATTGCCTTCCACACGGCCGCTAATGCTGAAAGAGCCTGTGGTAGACAGATTCCCTTTAATGGTAGTGCCTGTGGTAATAATGGATACTTCGTCTGTAACCTCCAGGGAATCTGTAGACAGATCATCTTCCATGGATACTGCCATGTCCTTTGTCAATTCTTCGTTCATTGGTATTTCCTCCTTAAATGTTGTACTTGGTTTCTTATGATCAAAATTATGGTGATTGCTTTGCTGCTTTTGTTCCGCCGGCTGCTGATTTTTCGGCTGTGACGGACGCGCCGGCTGTACCTGTGGTTTTGGCTGCGTACGCTGCGGTTTTTCTTCTGCTTCTCTTAAGAGCGCATCAAAATCAAAAGGCAGGTCATCTTTATCCTCTTCCTTTTTCTCTGGCTCTAAAATCGTATCAAAACGGCTGAGCGCTGCCTGAATAGACTCCTCTTTTTCCGCGGCTTTTACCGGCTCTGGTTTGGATTCCTTTTTCAACTCTGATTTTGGCTGTTCTTTTGGAACTGCCTGCGGTCTTTGAGCTGCCTGCGGTTTTGACACCGGCTGCGGCTTTGGCTTCGCCAGCTGCGGTTTTGGTTCCGCAGACTTTTCCAGCACTGGCTCTTCCGGCTCGATCTGTACATGTCTGACCGGCTCTTTTGGGTCTTTGTCCTTATCCACATGCTCTAATAAACCGTCCAGCTTTGACAGTTCAGACTCAATGTCCAGATCTCCTTCCAGAGTATTTACCATCATCTCCGGAGAATCTTCCAGTTCTTCTTCCATCTCAAAATCTTCTCCCGGCAGCAATTCATTCACCGCCAAAGAAAGATCATCTTTGAAGTCCTTAAAAAAACTCATTTCTTACCTCCATTTATCCGTATGTAATCAGTCTTCCACACTTTCTGATGAAACATGCTGCACAACCGTTGTATTTTCGTCAATCGGCAAAATCTCCGCATCCATTTCCAGAAGCTTTTCAATAATACGCGGCAGAGCCTTCACCGTATTCGGCTTATTTTCCGCATCATGCATCAAAACGACTGACGTATGATACTTTACAACGTCTTTCATAATATTGTCAACCAATTCCGAAACCGTATAATGAAAAGAAGTTGCATCACCACATTCTACATTCCAGTCAAAATATGTGATTTCTCTCTCGTTTAAAACGCGGATAAATTCTTTCATATCCAATTTGCTGACCTGATTGCTGCTTCCTCCCGGAAAACGGTACAAACTGCACGGTGTGCCTGTCGCATCCAGAATCGTACTCTGAATCCGATCCAGATCTTTTTCAAAATCTTTTACCGAATCATAGATCTCATCGTACTTATGAGTATAAGAATGCATTCCGATTGTATGTCCGCGCTTTGCAATCTCCCGATACAGCTTCAAAGACTGTTTGTCTTCTCTGCCCGTCACAAAAAACGTTGCCTTTAAATGATACCGATCCAAAATATCCAAAATCTTTTTCGTATTTTTACTTGGTCCGTCATCAAAAGTCAGGTATACTTTATGCTCTTTTTCTTCTGTCTCTTCCTGTTTTTCAGCTTTTTTTATCTGATTTACCTGATTTGTGCCAGCTGACACCTGTCCCGCATTTTTGGCAGACAGCCGAATCTGGTCTGCAGATTCCGTTCCTTCTTTGCTGTCAGAAGCCTCTTTCCCGCCGCTGACCTGTCCAGTGATAGAGTCATATGCTTCTCCTGCATTCGGTGTCTGGTTTTCCTGCTGATCCACTTGCTGACTGCGAATCGTATTTTCAGTAATGATATCAATCTGTTCCTGAAGTGAATATACTTTTGCAATCAATGTAATCGAAATCAATGTCTGCGCTAACAGCCATGTTATAAAAAACCAGACTAATCCCGTTTTCATACGCTGTACCCGTTTTTTACGTGCAAGCCGGTCATTCAGTCCTTCATTTTTATCACTCATTCAATTTTCCCAGCCCCCTGGTCGTTATTATCCAAATCATTGTAACATATTTAGTTCGTAATGAATACGATTTTTTTACGTTATATTGTTGTTTTTTTAGGGAGTTTTTCCATTTTTTTCTGTCTTTTTCTTTTCTTAGCAACAATTATCAGTTTATTTAATGAATTTACAGTCAATAGTGCATGTACATGCGTAGTCAAAGCACACATAAACAAGACTGCATGCACACATGCTTATAGTATAGCACTTGGAAACTGAATTGTCATTATGAAATTTTTTCTGTTTTTTTGGGGGATTGGATTCCCGGACGCCGGGTGAGGGGGGAACTGGCCTGGCTTGCGGCTCCTACTCCAGAATGTTAAGAATTTCTAGGCATTCTGCATAAACGTAGTGGCTGCGTCCGGTCGCGTCGCGTAGTACCCAAGGGGCATGCTATCCGCCCCTGGCTAAACGCCAGTGGCTAAAAGCGACGCTGGGCTGCGCCCCTGATTTACTGAGCAGAATACCAAGAACTTCTAAACATTCTTCCAACGTCGCCTCCAGCCAGGCCAGTTCCCCCTCACCCGTCTGGTTTCCTCAGGCGTTACATGTAAATTCCTGAACATTTGTGAAAGAACTGCAATTTTTAATCTCACAGAAGATTCAAATGATTGCATAAAAAGCACTCCATCTGTAATACATACAAAGATCGGCCGATATTCCTGGCGGTCATCGTAATACCTGATCAGTGAAATCATCGAATTATACAACAGCTTAACGCCATAATTTCTGTAAAGCCAGTCAAAACCAGCTGGATGAGGGGCGGGGCCTGGATTTCGGCGACGTTGGAAGAATGTT
>CAOKJJ010000084.1 GCA_948468465.1 uncultured Eubacterium sp.
TTAACATTCTGGAATAGGAGCCGAAATCCAGGCCCCGCCCCTCATCCAGCGTCCGAATAGCCATCCCCCCCCCCCCCAAAAAAAACGCAACAAGCGGCGCCGTACCGTGCCGGATACCGGCTTTATCATACAGCTGCCGCTTTTTTTATGTTTTATCCTGTTTCTGATTATTTAATGCAAATATTCTGTCTTAGCATACCCGGTCTGGCCGTTCCAGGATACTTTTGTCCAGCCTTCTGCATAACTCATAATAACTGTAACAACATCTCCCTGATAAGCAAGTCCTACCCGGTCTGCGGTTTCACTCATAGAGGTACGGATGTTTACAGAATCTGACAAGGTTATTCTGTCGCCTTCATTTAAATAAGATACTGAGGATGATGTCTGGTCTTGTGAAGTATCCTCTTTTTCCACTTTGGATTTGCTGGATACAATATATTCTTTTTTCACATATCCGAACTTACCTTTGCTTCTGACTCTGAACCATCCGTCTTTGCTCTTTCCGTATATCATGACTTTTGTGCCGGCTTTTAACGTCTGCACAACATCGCTGTCCGTACTCTGCTTCTTACGCATATTTACCTTTGTTTTGGCATAAGCCGTACGTTTCTGTACCTGAACTTTAGACGGATCCGATACAACGTACTCTTTGCTGATATATCCGGTCTTTCCTTTGCAGGTGACTTTAAACCAGCCGTCCTGGCTTGTTCCATGAATGGTAAGCTTTGTGCCGGCATTTAATGTCTGTAATATCTCGCTGTCTGTGCTGCGCTTCTCACGCATATTTACTTTTGTCTTGGCATAAGCTGTCCTCTTCTTTTCGGAAGTGCTTGTATTTGTAGAATTCGTATCATCTGAAGGGTTCTCCGTATCTGACGGATCTTCTTTCTGATCGTTATCCTGATTATGATCCTGCTCGTTATCTTTGCTGTCTACATCATCTTTCTGATTATCATCTGTTTCGGAATTTTGCGAATCATCCTTTTTACCGTCATTTTTATCTTTATCTTTTTTATCATTATTCTTATCATCTGCAGATGTCTGCGGATCAAAGCTTGCGACCCATTCAGCAAGCGCGTTCGGCATCGTCGTATACACCATTGTTTTTAAATCTTCATCTTTTTCCACCGCTTTGTCCAGTTCTTTCCAGACATCTTTCTGCATCGCGATGATATCCTCATCTTCGCCAAATTCTGTAAGCAGCGTATTGACCTGGACATCCATCGTATTTTCTTTTCTGTCCTGATTAAAAGAACTGTATGCGTTATCTATATAAAAATTCCCCTTGCTGTCTTTGCGGATATAAAAGCTTGCCATCTCCGGCGCTGTAGACGCAATATCCGGAAACTTCGTCTGCGTAATTACAATCACCGCATATTCCCCTTCTGCAATGCCTTTTTTCGTATAGCAGTTAATATCTTCATACGATTCTACGCATTCGCTGTAACACTGGATATAGCTTTTTTCCGTCTCAGAAATAGGAAACGCAATTTTTTCTATCGACTGCGTATCCCCTTTCGCATAATATTTATAGTACTCTTCAAACAACGCATTGATCTGTGGATATGCGTTAACTTCAACCTCCTGTGTATTGCTGCCATCGTCTGATTTTGTGTCCGCCTGTGTTACATTCGATTCGGACGGATCTTTGTCTCCGCCTGCTTTCTGTGATGTAGAAACAACAACTGCCAGTAAAACAAGCATTGCTCCCGTTGCGATATATTTTTTATATTTGGAACAAATATTTTTAATTGCATTTATATTAAAACTAACGTTATTATCATTTTTATTTGAATTTTTGGCTGCCATTGACTGCCTCCTTATCTGTCTATTGAAATATTCCTGAAATTGTCCTGAATTGCGAAAAAACGTAATGATACTACACGAAGACGCCGTATAACGGTCGATTAGTCAGAAAAATGCAACCGGCGGGAATCGAACCCACATTACAGGAGTCGGAGTCCTGCGTTCTATCCGTTAGACTACGGTTGCAAAAGCTAGTACCTATTATAACATGTTTTTCCATAAATGAAAAGACTAAATTTCTAACAATATTATTTTTTTCTGCTGCTTAGTTTTCGGCAAATCTATCAAACGCTGGTTTTCTGAACCGCGAAAACGCAGATTTATATTTTTCTCAGCCTCGTGAAATTCACCATCTACAAGTACATCTATCATCGAAAGCATCTCATCCGTCACTTCGCATCTGGCACGGCTGTCTTCGATTAAATCCGTCTCATACGTATAACCTGTATAACACCAGATGTCCTTCTGAGGAGCATATTCTTTCACATGCCGAAGCAGCTTTACAAGCTCCCTCTGATTTTCCGGTTCAAAAGGCTCTCCGCCAAGCAGTGTTAAGCCTCTGATATAGTCGTGATTTAATGCATTTAAAATCTGCTGCTGCGTTGCTTTCGTATAAGGAGCGCCGTATTTAAAATCCCACGTCTCCGGCTGAAAACACCCTTTGCAATGATGCGTGCATCCGGATACAAATAAAGTTACCCTTACTCCAATGCCATTTGCAATATCTGTCGTTTTAATCGCTCCGTAATACATGTGTCAACGCCGCCTCTCATTCTATTTGACTGCTGTTTTCCTGTCGTTTTTAAATGCAGGATTATTATACCTGATTCTTTTATATTCGACAAGCTATTTTTAGAAATTCTTTCAGATTTTTATACTTGTGCTGCATGGCATCACAGAATTTGACAAATAAAATGCTCTCATGTAAAATAAATAGCGTTCGAAAATGTATCTGATAATTTTAATAAAAGGAGAATCGCAATGAGTTTTCAATTTGTCAGGGAGCTTCCAACTCCTGCCGTTGTAAAAGAAATGCATCCCGTTCCGGCTGAACTTGCGGAATTGAAAAGAGAAAGGGACCGTATGATTTCCGATGTAATAACGGGCAAAGACGACCGCTTTCTTGTAATCATTGGACCATGTTCCGCTGACCGGGAAGACGCGGTCTGTGAATATGTCAGCAGGCTTGCTCCTATTCAGGAAAAAGTAAAAGACCGCTTATTGATTATTCCAAGAATCTATACGAACAAACCGCGTACTACAGGAGAAGGATATAAGGGAATCGTATCGCAGCCGAATCCTGAAGAAGCGCCAAATATGTTAAACGGCCTTATGGCTATGCGTAAAATGCACATACGTGCGATCAAAGAAAGCGGGCTGACCGCCGCGGATGAGATGCTTTATTGTGAAAACTGGAGCTTTGTAGACGACCTTCTTTCGTATGTGGCTATTGGCGCACGTTCTGTGGAAGACCAGCTGCACCGCCTGACGGCCAGTGGTTTTGATGTCGCGGCTGGCATGAAAAACCCGACGAGCGGAGATTTTTCAGTTATGCTGAATTCCGTTTATGCCGCACAGCACCCGCATCATTTTATTTACCGCAATTATGAAGTAGATACAAACGGCAATCCGCTGACGCATGTCATTTTGCGCGGTGCGGTAAGCAAACACGGCAATACTGTACAAAACTATCATTACGAGGATATTATGCGTCTGCTGGAACGCTATGACAGTATGCATCTTGCACATCCTGCGGCGGTGATTGACGCAAACCATTCCAATTCCAATAAGCAATATAAAGAACAGATCCGGATCGTCAAAGAGGTTATGCATAATCGAATCGTATCACCCGAAATTCATGCGCTTGTAAAAGGCGTTATGGTGGAAAGCTATCTGGAAGAGGGTTCGCAAAAGATCGGCGACCATATTTACGGCAAATCCATTACCGACCCATGCCTTGGCTGGGAAGATACGGAAAATTTGATTTATACAATCGCGGAAATGAATCATTCCTGAGCGTCCTTTTCCCGTGGGTGTGCTTTCGTATATTCTTCCCGTACGGACACGTGATGCATTTTTGCGTAAACCTGTGCGGCTGAAAGGTCCGCGTATCCCATCATCTCCTGAACCGCATACAAATCGGCTCCGTTATGAACCAGATGCGCAGCAAACGAATGGCGGAGCGTATGCGGTGTAATTTCCCCTTCAATACCCGCAGATTTTGCATATTGCTTTACCAGCTTCCAAAATCCCTGCCGGCTCATTTTTTGTCCGGAAAGATTCGTAAACAGCTTTGTGCAAAGGCCATCTTTCACTAACACCGGCCTTGCTTTTTCCATATATTCCATCAATGATTTTTTTGCGGCCTTTCCAAAAGGAACCACTCGTTCTTTGGCTCCCTGGCTGCATAAAAGATATTCCATCGTCAGGTTAATGTCGTCCAGCTTAAGTTCTACCAGTTCGCTGACTCTGATTCCGGTCGCATACAAAAGCTCCAGCATCGCCCGGTCCCTCATGGCTTTTGGCGAATCCCCTTTTGGCTGCTGCAAAAGCTTTACAACCTCTTCGGGCGTCAAAATACAGGGTGGTTCTTTTTCTACTCTTGGCGCCTTTAGCTCTACTGCATAATTTTGAACCAAACTCCCATCCTGTTCCAGATATCTGAAAAAAGATTTTATGGAAGCAGCTGCCCTGGCAATCGTTGCTGGTTTTTTCTTTTCCAGCTCCATCCGCCGTAAATAATCCTTAAGATGTTGTGTGCCAGACTGGTTCAATTCCGTAATTTGATACACCGAAACAGAGGCCAGATAGTCTGCCATTTGAAGCAGGTCACGCTGATAGGATATCACCGTATTATGCGCAATATTTTTCTGCTGCAGTACTGCGATGTATGCAGCAATTTTCTCTTTGATATCAGTTCCCATTCCGCTTCCTTCTCCCTCATCCATGACCAATCCCCGGAAACCGTATGTAAAACAACGGTGGCTGCAAATGCCGTTCACTATTTACATACAATTCCTTACATCCTTCGTATATAACTCTTTAATAACATCGGATTTATGTAACTTTCCAGCCAGACTCCCGCAATCATACAAAGAATTGCCGAAAGCAGCAAAAATAAATTCGGATTTTTCCAAAGCTTTTTCATGCCCCTTGGCATTTCAAGCTCAGTCTTTGTATCAAATAATATTTTACCCAGTCCGAAATATGCGCCAGCATAGCAAATAACCTGCGGAAATATGGAAAGCAGTACAATCACCATTCCCTGAAACTTCATACATACAAGCGCATTCACAAATAAATATCCAAGTGAAAACGCATACCAGCCTGTAACACCTAACAGCGCCAGTATGCCAAAACGCGTATACACAAACAATGCTGTCATACTAAAAACTTTCATCCTGCGTTTGAGTAAAAACAAAAAATATGCACCTGCATCCAGTTCCATATATGCCAGCTGTCCCACATAATATTGATTCAGCATGCCGTATTGAACCATCTTTTCTGTTCCAACCCAATTTGCTGTCAATATGCCCAGAAAAAACATCAGAAAAAAACATCCTGCAAGAAATCCCTTCCAGGGAATTTTCGGAAATTGAAAATGCGGTATTTGAATGATTCGGCGTTTTATTTTCACTACATGTCTCTTTTTCTTTTTCCAATTAATTTAATGTATGCTTTTTTTCTGTTTTTATGCCGGTCATTTTATCTGTATTTATTTTTATATGCCATCAGTGCAGCCACGGTTTTTCCATCCTGAATCTCGCCTGCGTATATTTTTTCACATAAAACATCCAAATCCATTGGTTCCAGCTCAATAAATTCATATGGATCCAAATGCTGCGTGCCTGGTTTTAAATCCCTTGCCACATAGACATCAATAAACTCGTTATCATAAGCTACCGTTGGTTTTAAAGAAATCAAAAAATCCAGGCTGTCACTTCGGTAACCCGTCTCTTCTTCCAGTTCCCTTGCCGCGCACACTTTTGTGTCCTCTAAAGTATTGTCCCTTGCACCGGCTGGTATCTCAATTGTCATGCGTTCCAGTGCGTTCCGATATTGATGCACCATTAAAATTTTACCGTCATCCATCACCGGGACTACCGCCGCAGCACCTTTTCGATGGGAAATAAAATCCCACTTCACTACTTTTCCATCCGGCATCTGCATATAATCCGTATAAAAGTCTAAAATCGCTCCCTGAAATTCTAATTTCCTGTCAATTCTTATAATTTTGTTATCCATTTCCCTCTTCCTTTCCATACGATGTCTGACGGCATCCCATGCCTTTTCATTCCTTTGAAAAAAAGCGCCAAAACCATTGTTCAAACGGTCTTGACGCTTATCATACTCTTTCATTTTGTAATCATGATTATTTCGCGTAATCTATCACTCTTGATTCGCGAATTACATTCACCTTAATCTGTCCCGGATATTGTAACTGCGACTCAATCTGCTTTGATATGTCTCTTGCGAGTAATACCATATCTGCATCGCTTACCTGCTCCGGTACAACCATAATACGAATCTCCCTGCCTGCCTGAATAGCAAAAGATTTTTCAACCCCTTTAAAACTGTTTGTAATATCCTCTAACTGCTGAAGACGGTTCGAATATGTCTCTAATGTTTCTCTCCTTGCACCTGGCCTTGCCGCGCTGATCGTATCCGCTGCCTGCACCAGACATGCAACTATAGACTGTGGTTCCACATCACCATGATGCGCTTCTACTGCATTAATAATAACAGCTGATTCTTTGTATTTTTTACAAATATCAACTCCGATCTGAATATGTGAGCCTTCCATCTCATGGTCGACTGATTTTCCGATATCATGTAATAAACCTGCACGTTTTGCAGTTCTGGCATCTACGCCGATCTCTGCTGCCAGCAGTCCTGCCAGCTGCGCCACTTCAATCGAATGCTTCAGGGCATTTTGTCCATAACTGGTCCTGAACTTCATACGTCCAAGCAGACGTACCAATTCCGGATGAAGTCCATGAATCCCGGCTTCCAGTGTAGCTGTTTCGCCTTCTTCCCGGATCATGTTCTCTACTTCTTTTTGCGCCTTTTCCACCATTTCTTCAATTCTTGCCGGATGTATCCGGCCGTCAACAATCAATTTTTCCAATGCAATACGCGCGACTTCTCTTCGGATCGGATCAAACCCTGAAAGAATGACCGCTTCTGGTGTATCATCAATGATCAGATCTATTCCGGTCAGTGTTTCCAGCGTGCGGATATTCCGGCCTTCCCGGCCGATAATGCGTCCCTTCATCTCGTCATTTGGAAGCTGGACAACAGATATGGAAGTCTCGGCAACATGGTCCGCCGCACATTTTTGAATGGCAGTAACGACATAATCCCTTGCTTTCTTTCCCGCTTCTTCTCTGGCCCTTGTTTCCATTTCTTTGATCATTTTTGCAGTATCAAGCTTTACATCATCTTCTACGGTCTTTAAAAGATATTCTTTTGCTTGCTCGGAGGTAAGCCCGGAGATTCTTTCCAGTTCCTGTAATCGTTCCTCATTCAGCTTTGCGACTTCTTCCTTCTGCCTGTTAATCTCTTCTTCTTTCGCTGCAAATCCGGCTTCCCGCTTCTCAATCGCATCCAGTTTTTTATCCAGATTTGATTCTTTCTGCTCTATCCGACGCTCATTTCGCTGAATTTCTGCCCGCCGCTCTTTAATCTCGCGATCAAGTTCATTTTTCGTTCGAATGGACTCTTCCTTTACTTCCAGCAAAGATTCACGCTTTTTCGTCTCAGCCGTCTTTACCGCCTCATCAATGATTGCCCTCGCTTTATCATCCGCTGAACCAATTTTCGCCTCTACGACTTTTTTCTGGTAAGCAGAGGTGACAAAGTAAGTAACCGGCACCGAAATCACAATTGTAATTAATACAGCAATGATGATTGGTATTGGTGACACAGGAGCACCTCCTTATTTAGTTTTCATTGTACATATAACATCACTCAATTGCAGTCTTTTTCATAAATGATACACGAAAAGACTGTATATTATCGTTCAAGTCATAAATAACAACAATTAGATTTTATACTTTCCATTGCATTATGTCAAGTAGATTCCTAATTCTAAAATCACTCTGCATGCAAAACATGCATAATTTCATTGCTCCCAAATCCTTTGCGCAGCAAAAATTGATACATCTTTGCCGTTTCCTGCCTCGTTGCCGTACCCGGGTCAAAATTCTTTTTTTCCATCCATTTTTGAATGAGCGCTTCCGGCTGTGTCTCATTCTCCTGTGCAAGCGCCGTTTCGATGATGTCAGCCGGAATTCCTTTTGCAAGCAGATCCATTTTCATACGCCCTGCGCTTCTGCGGTCCTGATTCAAGCGCACAAACGTACGTGCATACCGTTCATCATCTATATAATGATAAGATTTTACATATGTAATCGCCTGTTCTGCAAGTTCTTCCGGATATCCGCCTTCCAGAAGCTTTTTACGAAGCTGCTGTTCCGTGCGGTCCGTTTTTTCCAGCAAATGCATCGCACGCTTTATCGCGCGCTTTCCGACAATATCGTAAAACAGCTCCTGATAAATCTCTTCGCTGACCGCTGTCTGTTCTTTCAAGCCAAATTTTTGAATTTCTCCTTTATATAAAACCAACGGCTCTTTTTCGTCAAAAGAAACTTTCACTTTCCCTTTCCGGATGGGTATCATTTCCGTTACAATCATTTTGCCTGCTCTTCCTGTGCCGCTTGTTCTGCGGTTTTTGTTTCAGCGGACTGCGCTGCTGTCAGTTTTTCAGTTTTTTCCATTGTTTCTGATTTTTTGGAAGCTTTGTTATCCGGATCAGACTGTTTTGCAAAAGCTCTTGCTGCCGCTTGTTCCGCTTCCTTTTCCGCCTCTTCTTTACGCATCTTTTCATAATGCGCCCGCACTTTTTGATCAATTTCTTCACACAGCTGCGGCCTTTCTCTTAACAGCTGCTTTGCGTTTTCCCTGCCCTGGCCGATTTTTTCGCCTTCGTAAGCATACCAGGCGCCAGACTTGTTCACAATGCCAAGATTTACTGCTATGTCCAGAATATCACCTTCCCGTGAGATTCCTTCCCCGAACATAATGTCAAATTCCGCTTCTTTAAACGGCGGAGCAATTTTATTTTTTACGACTTTAATACGCGTCCGGTTGCCGACCATGACACCGCCCTGTTTTAACGTCTCGATTTTTCTTACATCCAGTCTTACCGAAGAATAAAACTTTAGTGCACGTCCGCCGGTAGTAGTCTCCGGATTTCCAAACATTACGCCGATCTTTTCACGGAGCTGATTGATAAATATAACGATACAATCTGTCTTACTGATAATTCCGATCAATTTTCTCAGTCCCTGCGACATTAAACGCGCCTGCAGACCCACATGAGAATCCCCCATATCACCGTCAATCTCGGCTTTTGGTACAAGCGCCGCAACCGAATCGACAATGACCACATCTACCGCGCCGGAACGTACCATCGTCTCAGTAATCTCCAGCGCCTGCTCTCCATTATCCGGCTGTGAAATATACAAATCCTCAATTTGTACGCCGATTTTGCGTGCATAAGCCGGATCCAGCGCATGCTCCGCGTCTATAAACGCAGCAATCCCGCCTGTCTTCTGCACCTCAGCCACGACATGCAGCGCAACGGTTGTCTTACCGCTGGACTCTGGCCCATAGATCTCAATAATTCTTCCTTTCGGAAGCCCTCCAAGCCCCAGTGCCAGATCCAGACTGAGCGAACCGGTCGGTACGGTTGCTACATTCATATGATTGGACGCATCTCCAAGCCGCATGACAGATCCTGTTCCATATTGCTTTTCTATCTGGAGTATCGCGGCATCCAGCGCTTTCAATTTCTCTTCTTTTTTTTCCTTATTTTCTTTATTTTCTTTTATTTCTTTTGATTCTCTCGCCATAATGAGTCTCCTTTATTACATTTCCGAACAAGTGTTTGTTTTCCTGTTGTTATACTAATATAATTTTTCTATCTTGTCAATAAGTAATTCTAAACATTTTTAAACATCATTCATATCATCCCTCCTTATTTTGCTTTACAATGGAGATTTTCCGCCGCTTTCAGAAAATCTCCTGTCTGATCTGAATAAAAACACGAATTTTCTGAACGAATGAAGAAAGCATATTGAAGTTTAAGAAATTAAAATCCTTATTTGTGAATATGCCGCAGAAGTATTCAAACAAAATGTTTTGATACTATGAAACTTTAGAAAATATGTTTTCTGTATTTTAACATATGTAAAAAGAAAAACGCAATAAGAATTTAAAAAAATATTAAAACGTAATCATCTGTCAAAGGTTATGATTTGAACCTTGAAAATGAGTGCTAATCTGGTATAATAAATGAGAGGAAGTGAAACAGTTTGAAAATTAAATATGCCAGGAAAGCCGTAAAATATATTGAATCATTAGATAAACCGACAAACCAACGAATGAAAGCAGGTATTACAAGAGGCGATATTTATAAATAAACAGGAAGGAAGTGTTTGTATGAGTACTGCAACAAAAGAAGCTATAAACCTTATGGAAATTTTACCGGAAAGTGATCAAAATTTTGCGCTTGAATTTATAAAGAAACTGGTCCTTGCATGGGATCCGAATTATACAAAGGTTACCCCAGCAGAAAGAAACGCACTTGAAGCGGCAGAAAAGAATATTGCGGAAAATGGAACCATACCGCATGATGCCATAAATTGGGACTAGAGCGTGTCTGAAAATTGCTTTTCAAAAATAGCGGAGGCTTTCTATCATGAAAAAGCCCCGCTATTTACATTTATTATTCCAAATCTTCCCCATTCGACGCTATCACTTTTTGATACCACGCAAATGATTTTTTCCTGCTTCGTGCAAGCGTGCCGCTGCCATCGTCGTGCTTATCCACATAGATAAATCCATATCTTTTTTTCATCTCGCCCGAAGATGCGCTAACCAGATCCAGACAGCCCCAGGATGTATATCCCATCAAATCTACGCCGTCTTCTTCTACTGCCGCCTTCATCGCACGGATGTGTTCCCGCAGGTAATCCATCCGGCCATCGTCTGTGATCACTCCGTTTTCGTCAGGCTCATCCACTGCGCCCAAACCATTTTCCACAACAAACAAAGGCTTTTGATAACGGTCATATACTTCATTTAGTGTAATGCGAAGTCCCATTGGGTCAATCGGCCATCCCCAGTCGCTGAATTTCAAATATGGATTTTTGACGGAACGGAACAAATTGCCCTCTGCCTCTTCCTGCATACTGTCCTGTGACGCAACGCATCTGCTGTTATAATAAGAAAATGCGATAAAATCTACCGGATGCTGCCGTAAAATCTTAGAATCCTCCGGCTCCATATGCAGCTGAATGCCCTGTGCCTTAAGACGCTTAAGCGCATAAGCCGGATAATATCCGCGCGCCTGCACGTCTGCGAAAAAATAATTTTCCTGCGATGTCTTAAGCGCCTCCCAGACATCCGCCGGCCTGCACGAATAAGGATAAACGCTCCCTGCCGCGAACATGCAGCCAACCTTATTTGCCGGATTGATGTCATGCGCCAGCTTTACCGCAAGCGCACTGGCAACCAGCTCGTGATGTGCCGCCTGGTACTTGATCTTCGTTTCGTTTTCTCCGTCTTCAAAATAAATTCCAGCGCCAAGGAAAGGTGCGTGCAAGATCATATTGATCTCATTAAAAGTAAGCCAATACGTTACCTCCTCGCGATAATAAGTAAACAACACTTTGCACAGACTCAAATAGTAATCTATCATTTCTCTGCTTCTCCATCCGCCGCATTTTTTGATCAGCCCGATCGGACAGTCAAAATGGCAGATCGTTACGAGCGGTTCTATCCCATATTTTTTACATTCCAAAAACACAGACTTATAAAAACGCAGTCCTTCTTCATTCGGCTGTGTTTCATCTCCATGCGGAAAGATACGTGTCCATGCGATGCTCATTCGATATACCTGAAATCCCATCTCAGCAAACAGACGGATATCTTCTCTAAAATGATGATAAAAATCTACCGCTTCCGCAGCCGGATACTGATGGGCCGGATCCATGGCAAGCATTTTTTTATGCCCGGTAATCACTGCCCTGCGGTCCGCTCCCGCAGGACAGACGTCTACATTTGCAAGTCCTCTGCCGCCTTCCTGAAAGCCTCCTTCGCACTGATTGGCAGCCGTAGCTCCTCCCCATAAAAACTGTTTGGGAAATCCCATGTCACATTCCTCCTTAATCCAAGATTTTTAACAATTCATCGCCGCAGTTTACCTGTTCTGCCAAAGTCTCTGCAACCTCCAGATAGTCATCCGCGTTTGTCACCAATACGGGAGTCTCCAGGCAATAGCCTTTGCTTTTTATGAATTCCTGATCGAATTCCAGTAAAAGCTGCCCCTTTTTCACACGGTCTCCCTCAGCTGCAAATGCCTGGAATCCTTCTCCGTTTAACTGTACTGTATCCAGGCCGACATGAATCAGCAGTTCCGCACCAAAATCCGTTGTAATTCCAAGGGCATGAAGCGTTGGGAAAAATGCGGAAATCACACCGTCCGCCGGCGCGTATACTTTTCCTTCTTCCGGCAAAACCGCTGCCCCTTTGCCAAGCGCGCCGGAGCCAAACGCTTCATCTTTCATATCCTCCTGACGAATCACTGTTCCTTTGATCGGACTTGCAATCTCAAAACGCTTCATTAACTGTTCGCTTTTTACAGGCTTTTCACTCTTTTCTGTTTCCGCCGTCTTCTTGTCTGCCGCTTGATCTTTCGTTTGTTCCGGCAGCTGCACAGGCGCGTCTTCTTTATAAAAGATCATGGTCATTGCAAAGGCAAGCACCATTGTAAGAACCACTCCGGTAACAGCAACAATCAGATTTCCCATACTTCCGTCCGGCTCAATCATTGCAGGAAACTCAAAGATTCCCATTCCGCCCATCATAAATTTGCGGAAGTTAAAGGCCCCATAAAAACCGCCTCCGATACAGCCTGCGATGCAGCTTATAATAAAAGGTTTTTTCAGCGGCAGCAAGATACCATAAATAGCCGGTTCCGTCACTCCGAAAATTCCGGAAATAAAATTCGGCAGTGCCATTTCTTTTAACTTTTTATCTTTTGTTTTGCAAAAAATACCAAGTACAACCGCAGAGGTCGCAAACGTGCATGCGAAAAACGGCATCATCACATTGTCATAACCATTGGACATAATATTGTTAATATACACAGGAATAAATCCCCAGTGCAGACCAAAAATAACAAGTATCTGCCAGGTAGCTCCTACAATGGCGGCTGCTAAGAGCGGGCTGAAATTCCGTATGGAAATAACTGTCTGCGCAATTATCGTAGAACCAAACGTCGCTACCGGCCCAATCAGCAAAAATCCGGCTGGAATAGCCACCACAAGCGTCAGCATCGGCACAAAGAAAAATTTTACAAGGTCAGGAACAAACCTGCTGAAAAATTTCTCGCATTTTGACGCAAAATACACCACAAATATGACCGGGATCACAGTGCCTGTATAGTCCATGGCAATCATCGGTATCCCAAAGAAAGTCGTATAGATTTCCGACTCAAACATCGTCCCCTGAAACAGCGTATACAGCGCTTCTGAGCCTGCAGACAACGCACTGTTTTGGACAGACGGATAACACATAATCGCGCCAATCACAAGGCCAATCATCGGTTTTAACTGAAATTTCTTAGCTGCCGTGTATCCTAAAAACAACGGCATAAAATGAAACAATCCATCGCCAATTGCATTCAGTACAAGATAGCCTCCTCCGGTATCCGCGTACAGCCCGATTGCCACAAACAATGCATTCAATCCTTTGACCATGCCGCAGGCTGCCATAATGCCAAGAATCGGCTGAAAAATTCCGGATATCGCATCAATGGCCCGGTTAAACAGACTGCCGGCCGGAGCATCCTCAGCCTTATCCGCACTCCCTTCTTCCATACCGAGTAACGGCATAACGTCCGCATACACCTCCGGTACATGGTTGCCAATGACCACCTGATACTGTCCGCCGCTTTTCATCACAGTGACAACGCCTTCCATTTTTTTGAGAACGTCATCATCTGCAAGACTTTCATCTTTTAATTTGAATCTAAGTCTTGTGATACAGTGTGTCAGGCTGCTGACGTTTTCTTTTCCGCCTACATGTCTGACAATTTCTTTTGCCAGGTCTTCGTATTTACCCATTTTTTTCTCCTCCATAATTCATAGATTTTTCCTTGAAAATTTCTTTCAAAAGTCTCATTTATAAATGGCTCTGAAAGTCCCCTTACAGGTTTCTATTTATGAAGGTTTGGCCAACTGAATGTCACCATCCTAGCATACGTTTTGCTTCATGCCGTTACACCGTTCCATTCCATATCGCTGTACCAGCTTTAGCTTTGTGTCTTATGAATGGCCCGTTCAATATGTACGGTAAGATAAAGCTGTTCTTCTTTTGACATCCTATGCCCGTATTTTTTTGTATAAACTGCGTGATCTTTTCCACACACCGATAAGACCGCTCATATTTTTTCGTAATCATTTCAAATAAATCATCATTGTCCTCATCCTCGTAATTATGATGTTCCACGAGCCGTTTTGCAAAAAATTTCAGATGCGTGATAAACCGGTAAAAATATACATCTTCTTCCTTGAATTCCACATGAAAAAAATACTTTACAATATTCAATACTTCCTGCATGATTTTTGTAATCTCATACATATTATGCATCACAGATTCATTCATTTGCGCATTTGCCAGATGCAGCGCTATAAATCCTGCCTCATCTTCTGGAAGTTCTATTTTAACCTGTTCTTTGATATGCGCAAGCGCCCACAGGCCAATGGCATATTCTTCTTTATAAAACCGTTTAATGTCCCACAACAGCACATTTTTTACAGTAATGCCGTCCAAAAACCGAACAATCGACGTATGCACATGATCAATCAGCGAAATATAAATCATATCATTTAATTCTTTTCCAAGCTCTGCCTTCGCTTTCGCAATGATCTCCTCGCCAACAGCAATATGCTCCATGGGAATGTCAGAAACAAGCACCTGAAACTTATGATTCGCTTCTTCTGCTGAGAGTAAAAACGTTTTATCAATGACCGACGGATCAATTCTGGCACCCGTTTTTTTCTGAAAGCAGATACCTTTTCCCATCACAATTTTTTCCTGTCCGCTGTCATCAAGAACAACCGCCGCATTGTTATTGAGGATTTTGTAAATCTGCATGTTCTGTCCTCCTATCAAATAAAAGCTAACAAAAAAACCTATATACACAAATAACTTGACGGCAGATGCCTCCAAATATATCTCTGTATATAGGTTTAGCTTGCTGTGCGCAATCACTATCCTTTTCTATTAAAAATTCTAACACAGGCAAATAAGAAAGTCAATCGTTTTATGCAAAATTTTTATTAGATTTTTATTAGAAGTTTTTATTAGATTTTTATCAGAGCAATTTCTATTAAGATTTTTTGAGAAAGTTATGCTATATTAAACAGAGAAAGGAGTGTCATATATGAACAATCATACAGTTGCAGAAAAAATAGCAGACTATATAGAAACACACATTCATGAGGATTTGTCGCTTGATAAAATAGCAAACGCATGCAATTATTCAAAATTCTATATAGCCAGAATTTTTACGAAAGAAACAAAATGTACGGTTTATAAATACATACAGGGGCGCAGGCTGACTATGGCTGCTCAAAAACTTGTGGAAACAGAGCAGCCCATTGTTGAAATTGCTTATGAAGCGCATTATGATTCGCAGCAGGCTTTCACATTTGCTTTTAAACAATTATATGAATGCACGCCTAATACTTATCGAAAAAATGGTGTGTTCTATCCGAAACAGCCAAAAATATGCATGATACGTTCGTTTCATGAATACTCGTTTATGTATGATTCAGCAGGAGGTAAATTGGCCGCATGAGTACAATTCCGTATGTTATTGAACAGACAAGTCTGGGAGAACGAAGTTATGATATTTTTTCAAGATTATTATCCGACAGAATTGTTTTTTTAGGAGAAGAAGTAAGTGATGTTTCAGCAAGTTTAATTATTGCACAAATGCTGTTTTTAGAATCGCAAGACCCTGGAAAAGACATTCAGTTATATATAAATAGTCCAGGCGGATCTGTTTCGGCAGGTTTTGCCATTTATGACACAATGCAATATGTCAAATGTGATGTTTCGACCATATGTATAGGTCTTGCTGCCAGCTTTGGAGCATTTTTATTGGCGGGAGGCGCAAAAGGAAAGCGTCTTGCTTTGCCGCATGCGGAAATTATGATTCATCAGCCTGCCATTCATGGAAATGGGATTCAGGGACAGGCAACCGATATAAAAATTACATCTGACCACATCCAAAAGAGCAAAAAACGACTAAATGCCATTTTATCAGAAAATACAGGTAAAAGTATTGAGGAAGTTGCAGGTGCAACAGAACGTGATAATTATATGACAGCAAGAGAAGCGTTGGATTTTGGCTTGATTGATCAAATAATAGAGAAACGTTGATTTTAGAGAAGCGTTAATTTTAGAGAAGCGTTAATTTTAGAGAAGCGTTGATTTTATGCAGACAAAGGAACGTGCTCCTCTTCACAGTCAATCCGCAAAGCATAGTCTTCTTTTTCGGGCGCAGCCGAAGCTATGAGAATTTCCAGTGAAGAGGATGTAATTGCTTTCCGTTTAAAATCGGCAGCCATACATAGAACATTTTTCCTGCATACCGATTGTTTTTGCCAAAGCATAAACATTTAAAAAGTGAGAAATGTCATGAAAATTTCCTTTGTAGAAATCCAGCATTCTCTCTATAGCCATATCTGTAATCATTATATATTCTCCATTCTGTACCTTCGACATCAACATCCAAGTTCCTGTTCTATTTCTTCAATAGTAGGCATTGACCCTTTAAAATCTTTTGGAAACAAAGAATTCAGTTGGTACTCTGATATACCTATCGGTTCACTTGAACTTTCCAAAGCATATTTAGCCAGTATATTATCTTTTGTTTTACAGATAATCAGTCCTATCGTTTGATTATCACCATCTTTTCTCAGTATGTGATTAACTGCTGCCACATATGTCCCTAATTGTCCGATACTCTCTTCCTACAAATGCGAAACCTGTGCCGAGTTCGAGCAAAAATTTTTGAATATTATCCATAAGTGCATCTTTTAATTCTTTTTCATCATATCCTTTCCTGATGGTAAGAAAATCAAAACTATATGGATCTTTTGTCATTTCTTGTGCCAATCCACTTTGTACATCAGGCAACGAATCTTTAAAATTAGTAATCGCACGACCTTGTCGCTCAAACAAATCTGTATCCATGAAATTCAGCAGCACTGCACGTGACCAGTCATTTTCCCTCACTTGATTTACATAAAAACTTGCTTTTAAAGGATTATTGCGACATTTGTCTATAATCGCCTTCATATGTCCCCAAGGAATAGAAAATAAAGCTGCCCCAACTTGGGGCAATATTTCCATTTTCAACAGATGGCATATTTTCCGCCCCAACTTGGGGCAAATTTTCCTGAGATACAGGAAACAATTCATAAAATCGTTTCATATATCTAAGATTTGTCACTGAAAAGCCTTTTACATTTGGCAGCAAATGAACCATGTCGTTACTAAGACTTTCAAAAAATTTACTTCCCCATCTATGTTCCGCATGCAAATTCACAATATCCTTGCCAAGAGACCAATAAAATTCTAACATCTCAACATTAACATAGATAGCCGCTTTTATCTGGCTTTGTTGATATCTTTGACTGACTTTCTGTATCCATATCTTATATTCTTCATCAATCTTAACCAAATTGCTCATCTTGCATCCTCCGTTTTCCCATGACTATATTTTAGCATGGTACTACGTTCACGTCACTTGAATTCTTATTCCCTGCCAAACTCCGAAAGCTCCAGCCCCTCATTGCGGTCCAGCGTCATGCCAACGCTCCACGCATTGACGAACAGCAAAAGCGGCCTTCCTTTCATATCCACGACTTTTTTCATATCCGAGGTGCCTGTCAGCTGGTCTAAGTCAATTCCTTTATTTTCTATCCACCGGATATGCTCATAAGGCAGATTTTCCATGCGGATTTCCACATTATATTCATTTTCCAAACGGAATTTCAGCACATCAAACTGCAGAACGCCTACGACTCCTACGATAATTTCTTCCATGCCGCCTTTGTATTCCTGGAAGATCTGTATCGCGCCTTCCTGTGCGATCTGCGTAACGCCTTTGACAAACTGTTTGCGCTTCATCGTATCGACCTGGCGCACGCGCGCAAAGTGCTCCGGCGCAAAGGTTGGAATTCCTTCAAACTGAAAATCTTCTTTTGCGGTCGTAAGCGTATCGCCAATCGAAAAAATGCCCGGATCAAAGACGCCGATAATATCTCCGGCATAGGCCTCCTCAATGATCTTTCGTTCCTGCGCCATCAGCTGCTGCGGCTGGGACAGTTTGACTTCTCTGCCTCCCTGAATATGTTTTACTTCCATGCCAGCCGTAAATTTCCCAGAGCAAATCCGCATAAACGCTACACGATCACGGTGGTTTTTATTCATATTTGCCTGGATTTTAAATACAAATGCGGAAAAATCTTCTGAAAACGGACTGATCTGTCCGATATCTGCTTTTCTCGGCAGCGGTTCATAAGTCATCTGCAAAAAATGATGCAGAAAAGTCTCCACGCCAAAATTCGTCAAAGCCGAACCGAAAAATACAGGTGACAGCTCTCCTTTTGTAACAAGCTCCTGGTCGAACTCCGCGCTTGCTCCGTCCAGCAGTTCAATTTCTTCCAGCAGCTGGCTTCGCGCATCCGAACCGATTTCCGCTTCCAATGCAGGATCGTCAATCGCTATCTCATGCTCTGTCCCTTCTTTTGTACCTTTTAACGTATCTGAAAATGTCATGACTTTTCTTGTATTACGGTCATAGACCCCCTTAAACTCCTTGCCGGAACCAATCGGCCAGTTCACAGGACAGGTAGCAATACCAAGCTCTTTTTCTATTTCATCCAGCAATTCAAAAGTATCATTGGCATCCCGGTCCATTTTATTGATAAACGTAAAGATTGGAATATGGCGCATGACACAGACCTTAAATAATTTCCTTGTCTGCGCTTCCACACCTTTGGATCCGTCAATGACCATCACCGCGGAATCAGCCGCCATCAGCGTACGATACGTATCCTCCGAAAAATCCTGATGCCCCGGCGTATCCAATATGTTAATGCAGTAGCCGTCATAATGAAACTGCAGCACCGATGAGGTAACGGAAATACCTCTTTGTTTTTCAATCTCCATCCAGTCTGAAACGGCATGTCTTGCCGTAGCTTTTCCTTTTACCGAACCAGCCAGATTAATCGCTCCGCCATAAAGCAGGAACTTTTCCGTTAACGTTGTCTTGCCCGCATCCGGGTGGGATATGATTGCAAATGTTCTTCTTTTTTCTATTTCCTGACGTAAATCTGCCACAATATATGCCTCCGCTTCTTTCAGAATGTAATATACAAATGGTAACGTTTCGATTTTTTTCTATATCCTATGGCTGGCAGACAGTTTTGGATGATCCTGCCAGCAATCGTAATTTTAGTATAGCGGCATTCATATGTCAAGGAAATTGTAATTTTAAGCATTTGAGGTATTCAAAAGAAAAGAAAGAATTATCTCATTTCTGCATAAAATTCATTTTCCTTCCATAAACTATGATTCAAATTTATAACCTATATTGTAACTTATATTTTAACTTCCATTTTAACTATTCTATCAATAAAGGAGCTATATAACAATGACCTTTGATGAACTACACCGCGCCGTTTTAAAAGCAAAAAAAGACAATACCCCTCTTCCGGACAATCTTACGAGCCGTGAACAGCACCAGTTAAATTGTCTGCTGCACCCGGACGCACATCCGCTTGTCTGGAAAACAGGAGATTGTGACTGTCAGGACGGGAAATGTGCTGCGGCCTGTACCTTCGCCGCTTTGGAGATTAAAGACGGCCAGGTTTCTTTTAATCCTGAAAAATGCACGGGCTGCGCCAAATGCATTGAAGCCTGTCAAAATGAAAACCTGACATTCAGCAGGGATTCCGTAAAAGCGCTGGAACTGTTAAAAGATGACAAACATCCTGTATATGCGCTGATGGCGCCTGCGTTTATCGGACAGTTCGGTAAAGACGCTACGCCATCCCGTATCCGCACCGCACTCAAGCAAATCGGATTTACAGGCATGATAGAGGTCGCTGCTTTTGCAGATATTCTGACCCTGAAAGAAGCTCTGGAATTCCAGCATAATATGAAACGACCGGATCCGTTCCAGCTGACAAGCTGCTGCTGTCCGATATGGATCAATCTGATCCGCAAAGATTTCAGCAAAATCGTAGAACACCTTCCAGCCTCTGTCTCTCCAATGATCGCCTGCGGACGCATTGCAAAACAGCTGCACAAAGGCTGCCACACTATTTTCATCGGCCCATGCCTTGCCAAAAAAGCAGAAGCAAAAGAGCCTGAACTGGCTGGTGCGATTGACTGCGTACTGACATTTGAAGAACTTGACTATCTGTTTGATACGTTTCAGGTTGATTTTTCCGAATTGGAAGGTGAAGAAAAAGAACACTCGGCAGCTGCCGGAAGGCTGTATGCCAGAACCGGCGGTGTCAGCCAGGCTGTGAAAGAATGTGTGGAACGCATAGATCCGGACTGCCATGTAGATCCTGTCTGTGAAAACGGCGTCGCAAACTGCAAAAAACTGTTAAGCAGCATTTTAGAAGGCAAAGCTTCCGGTAATTTCTTTGAAGGCATGGCATGCGACGGCGGCTGCGTTGGCGGCCCGAAACGGGTCATTCCTATGGAGCAAGGCACCCAGTCCGTTAACGACTATGCGGCACAGGCTCCTTATCGTACCCCGGCAGAAAACCCGTATGTCATTGACTTGATTCACCGGCTCGGATTTTTTACTGTCGAAGAATTTTTAAAAAACAGTGACATTTTAACACGCAGCTTATAGCCTTTACAGGAAAAAACCAGCCGAGTGGCATACACTTTTGACATTATGATGCGTTTTTTATTGGCTATGCGGACGCCGGGTGAGGGGGAAATGGCCTGGATTTCGGCTCCTACTC
>CAOKJJ010000085.1 GCA_948468465.1 uncultured Eubacterium sp.
GGTTCGTATCTATCAATATTTTAAGGAGGATTGAGATCATGGCATACAAAATTACAGATGCTTGTGTAAGCTGCGGAACATGTGAAGGGGAATGTCCAGTAGGAGCTATCTCTGCAGGTGATGGAAAATATGAAATTGACGCAGATGCTTGTGTAAGCTGTGGCACATGTGCAGGTGCATGTCCAACAGGTGCAATCGAAGAAGGTTAATGAAACACACATATTTGTAACATATTTTAAAACCGCCGGAAATCCGGCGGTTTTATTTTCATGGTATGTATCAATATTTACTGTTAATACTCAGATTGTTAAATCTGGTGCCAGTTCATTTTTGTTTTTCAGCATTCTGCGTTCTTTTCGGCTTAAACGCTCTTTTCTGGCACGTCTCCTTCCATGTCTGCCGATACTTCTGATCGCTTCATCCAGCTTACGGAACCGTTCTTCTTCCTGTTCTTCCTGTACACGCATCAGATAATTCATTTCCTTTAACACATGTTCACCGACCTGAACACCTACCTGTTCACCTAATCCCTGATTATTTTCACTGATCGCTTTACGTACAATTTCCGTCATCATTAATTGAAACTGTTCCATACGTTTTTCACGCTGCATATCTTCAGTCAGCTGATCTGTTTTTTGTGTTACATGAATTACTTCGTTTTTAGCCATTTCTCTCTTCACAACCTCCTCACCAATTTCCCTGCCGTCTACTTTTTCAATCCGGATTGCCGGTTCCATCATTCCCTCCTCCTTGCGCTCTTTTTCATCCTGAAGAATCAGTCTGATCGCTTTTAACTGGTATCCTCGTTCTTTCAGCTCTTTTATTCGTAAAAATTCCTGTATGTTTTCCTGCGTATAATAGCGGTGACCCAGTTCGTTTCTTGGGATAATTAATTCCAGTTCTTCTTCCCAGTACCGCAGAACATGTGATTCTACCTGCACAATATTCGCTGCATCTGAAATCATATAACGTACTTTTTCCACTTAGAAAACCTCCTTTTTCTATTGCATGGCGGTATATAACTTCTGTAACAAGTATATCTTACTGTAAGTGCTTGTACAAATTGATTTCATCGCTGAAAACTGACATAATTTTACAGATAAAGTCTAATTACTGTAAAAAAAGAAACTTTTATTGTCGTATTTTTTTGAAAGACAGGAAGCTTTTGAAAAATGTGAAGATAACTTTTTTAATCTTTCTGCATATTTGCAAACTTTGTATATTGCGGCAGCCATACGAGATTAATCGTACCAATCGGGCCATTTCTTTGTTTTGCTATGATTATTTCGGCAATATTTTTTTTATCGGTGTCTTTATTATAATAATCATCACGATAAATAAACATTACCACATCTGCGTCCTGTTCAATAGCGCCGGATTCCCGCAAGTCAGATAACATCGGACGGTGATCCGGACGCTGCTCTACCGCACGGCTGAGCTGAGATAACGCGATAACCGGAACGTGCAGCTCTCTTGCAAGCGCCTTTAACGCACGGGAAATCTCTGAAATCTCCTGTTGCCTGGAATCCGTCCTTCCGTTTCCTGACATTAACTGCAGATAATCAATAATAATCAGCTGTATATCATGTTCCAGTTTATATTTACGGCATTTGGAACGGAGTTCACTAATGGAAATACCCGGTGTATCGTCTATGATCAATTTTGATTTGCCAATGGTACCAGCTCCTTCAATCAGTTTTTCCCAATCGGTATCAGACAGATTACCGTTACGAAGCATTTGTGCATCAACTCTGGATTCGAGAGAAAACAAACGGTTGACAAGCTGTTCCTTTGACATTTCCAAACTGAAAACAGCGGTTGCAAGATCACTGTGAAATGCCGTATACTGCGCAATATTTAATACAAAAGCAGTCTTTCCCATAGAGGGCCTTGCAGCTACCAGTATCAAATCCGAAGGCTGCAGACCTGACATACGGTAATCCAAATCTATAAATCCAGTAGCGATGCCTGTTACATTTCCCTGGATTCTGGAAGCTTTTTCAATCCGGTCCAATGCATTAATGACAATTTGTTTAATCGGCACAAATTCTCCGCTGTCCTGGCTTTGAAGCAGCTGAAAGATATTTTTTTCCGTATTAGCGAATATTGTTTCCAGTTCTTCATTTCCCGCATAACATTCGTTTTGAATATTTTCTGTTATTTTTATTAATCTGCGAAGCATCGCTTTTTCTTTTACGATATTCGCATAATATCGGATATTCGCAGCTGTGGGAACTGCTGCCACCAGATCATTAATATATTCCAGGCTGCTGATTTCAGGCGGCAGATCTTTTTCTTTTAATTTATTCTGTAATGTAATAAAATCTACCGGCTGATTTTGATTAAATAATTCCAGCATGGAATCAAATAAAACAGCATATTGGCTATGATAAAAATCTTCCGCCATTAACGTCTCCGAAGCGGTAATAATCGCCGCTCGGTCCATCATCATGGCACCGATTACCGATTGTTCCGCTTCGATACTGTTAGGCATTGTTCTTTTTATAATTGCTTCTTCCATATTTTTCAGCCTTCAACAACATGCACTCTTAAAGATGCTGTTACTTGTGGATGTAATTTCACTGGCACATCATAAAATCCAAGAGCTTTAATAGGATCTGTCAGCTGCATTTTCTTTTTATCCAATTCCAAATTCAGCTGTTTCTTTGCGGCTTCAGATATTTCTTTTGTAGAAACAGAGCCAAAGGTACGTCCTCCTTCTCCTGCCTTGATTTTTACTTCCACCTGCTTTTCTTTTAAATCTTCAGCAAGCTGTTTCGCAGCCGCGAGATTTTCAGCCGCATCTTTTTCCGCCCGCTTATTTCTAAGCTTCAAATCATTTAACGTCTGATTATTCGCTTCTACGCCGCGTTTTTTCCGAATCAGCATATTTCGTGCAAATGCGTCGCTGACTTCTACAATTTCATCTTTTTTTCCTACTGATTTTACATCTTCCAATAATATTACTTTCATTTTTCGATTTCTCCTTTTTCAATCATTTCATCTAAAATTGACCGGATTTTTTGTTTTGCCTGTTCAATACTGCATTCAGAAAGCTGGGCCCCGGCAATGCTTGCATGCCCTCCTCCGCCGAGGCGCTCCATAATAGACTGTACATTAATCTCATCAATAGAACGGGAGCTGATAAAAATTTTGTTCTGATATTCGGTCATAACAAAAGAAGCTTTAATTCCTATAATATTTAACAATTCATTGGCAGACTGTGCGCTTACAACTGTCGGACTTTCCACTTTATCCGCCGGGCAGACCGAGATCGCAAATGCTCCATGGTACACTTCTGCATTCCGCATAACCTCTGCCCTTGCTTTATAATCCGCCATATCATTCCGCAGCATTTTGCGTACTCTGTTGATTTCTGCCCCGCATCGTCTCAAATAAGCTGCCGCTTCAAACGTACGCACACCTGTTTTCTGCATAAAATTATTTGTATCTATTAACATTCCGGCATAAATTGCATCTGCTTCACAGGCCGTTAATTTAATATTTTCCGTAAAATACTGCAGCACCTCTGCAATCATTTCACATGTAGAAGAAGCATAAGGTTCTATATATGATAATATTGGATTTTCAACGACATCACTTCCTTGTCGATGATGGTCAAATACGACAATAGATTTTGTCTTTTTTAATATCTCAGGACAATCTGTATAGTTCGGCCGATTGGTATCCACAACCATAACGAGCGTTTTATTATTCGTCAATTCGATCGCTGTTTCACTGTCTATAAACATATCCGGCTCATATCCGTTTTCTTCATGAAAACATTCTTTTAATGGCCGCAGTGAAGTGGTTACTTCGTTTAATACAATCTGTACTTTTTTCTCTAATACACGGCCCGCGCAAAAAACACCAATCGCAGCTCCAAAGGAATCCGCATCTGCAATATGATGCCCCATAACAATGACATGGCTTCTGCTTTCAATAATCTCACGCAGTGCATGTGCTTTTACACGTGCTTTCACACGCGTCTTTTTATCTACCTGCTTGGAGCTGCCGCCAAAATACGTAATGCGTTCTCCTTCTTTTACTACAACCTGGTCTCCACCGCGTCCCAATGCCAGTCCGATTGCCATACGTGTATACTCATAATTTTGATTATACGTATCCGCCGTACTGCCGATTCCAATACTCAATGTAACTGACATTTCGTTTCCAACTTTGACCGTCTTTACCTCTTCCAGCAGACTGAATTTATCTTCTTCCATCTTAGCAAGATACATGTACCGAAAAACAACAAAATACTTGTCTTTTTCTATTTTACGTACAAGCCCGTCCATTCCTGAAAAATATTTATTCACTTTACGGTCAATCAATGCCACAAGCAATGACTGTTTCACATCCTCAATGCTGTTCAGCGCCTCTTCAAAATTATCTATATAGATCAGCGCAGTGACAAGCTTTTGATCATCATTTTCCCGTATATACTTATTCAGCTGTGTCTCATCATACAAATAAAGAGCGGTCATATACTCTTCACTGCTTTGCAGAGAAACCATATCATTTTCCGGAGTAATACTGGAAAACTCTATTCTTTTTAGCTGCGCGCGAAACTCACACCCGTCCCAGCCAATATGAAGCTGTGATTCTGTCTTATTTTTCTGGATAATATCTCTGGTAATATGAGAAAATACAGAAGTGATTGATTTGTGATAATCTTTATCTTTTCCAGTCAGTTCTGTAAATTTCTCATTTACCCAGAGAATTTTTCCATTATAATCTATTAACGCATATGCTACATCAAATTCATTTAACAGCTTTTTTTGTACTGAACCATACTGCGTTGCAAAATTAATGAGCTCATTCATAAAAAACGGCTTGCTTCTATGATAGGTTATCGTAACCACAACAAAATATACTGCTGTAAACCCGGACGTAAGCAGTCCTGCCTCCAGTTTATATATATACATAGGAATATTCATAAATATTAGCAATATCGTGAGCAGCATAGGAGCATACATATAATATCGCAGCCGGCCTTTGAATTTTATTTTATTTTTCATTTCTGCAGACTTTACCTTTCCACAAAGATAGTATTTATTATACCATGTTACGCCATTTATGGAAAGGGTTTTGATCACATAATTTGCGTTACACTTTGCAGTCCGTCCTCTTCCGGTACATACGTCAGCTTAACTGTATCACCGATTTGATAACGGATAATGCCAATCAGGCTTTCATCAGACATATCTATATCAAATATCTGATCTGACTGATCTAATGTAATATAATAATGTGTATTTCCTTCTATTACAACAGGAACAGCCGCGGTTATTTTTCCTGTAATCACTTCAAAAACATTGTTGTCTTCTTTTACTTCCGAAATTCCATTCGTAGCAAGCAGCGATACATAAGATTTTTCACATTCTTTCACTGTATCACCAATTGCAACCCACTGATACTTCTGTACATTTACCATTGCATATTTTTTAACTAATCCAGCTCCATCTTTGAGTGCCATAAAATAAGTTGGCTGATCCGATATATTCAACAGCAGAGGAAATGTCGCCTGGTAACCCAGATTCTGCACCTGCCCTTCTGCAGAAGACATTGCCGAATCTTCTATAGCGCCTTCTATTTTATAATATTTTGTTTCCATTGTCCTTTGATTCATCAAAACAAATCCAACATTAGACTGATCTCCGCTCACAGAGGTTACGCCCGTATATACCCATACGTCATCATCCAATGCAATATAATTATAGCCGTTTGTCGCTTTCAGGCAGTCTTTCTGCCCCAGAACGCTGTTAAAAAAGCCATGCTTATAAATACCATAATAATTATACAATTCTGTCAGCAATTCTGCAGAATATACCTTATCGATCCAGTTTGGC
Organism: uncultured Eubacterium sp.; assembly: GCA_948468465.1. Next base: position 5,853 of record CAOKJJ010000085.1, read on the forward strand.
ACCTTCTCCACCGGGTAATCCGTACATTCCCCTGTCACTGCGTTGCATAATACAACATTTCCAACCGTCTGGCCTCCAAACAGGCCAATATTAAACTTTTTAACCGGACATACCCAAAATGGCGTACCTTCATCATCAATCTCAAAAAAGATCTGATCGTCAAAAATGTATGTCGGATAATGAAAACGCAAATGACGATATATATTTCGGTTAAAATATTCTGCTTTGGAATATTTAATCGCTTTTTCCAGTTTCACACATTCAGTATTTTGTGTAGCCATATCAATTCTGATATATGCAGGAATACCAGCCTTCTGATTGGTCAGCCATTTAATTTCATTTGCATATACAAGCGGTGTTACACGCACCGGGGTATCTTTATAATTAATCTGTGTATAATCAGAACCTACCTCGAATTGGGATACCATGTCTACCATACTGCCCATCTTTCTGTTTCCAAGCAGTTCGGCAGAATCTTTATCTAAAAGCGGAATTGTATTATAATTTGTCTGCTGGATATCTTCGGTAAAATCACTCTCTTTTACCTGCATCAGTTTTTGATACTTATCCGCGTTTACAATTGGAGAAGACAATATATTCCCAACAATAAATATCACTAATGTCAGTAAAAACAAACCTGCTCCTAATTTTACACCTTTCAGCTCTTTTAACTGCTGCTGTGCAGATTTCATTGGCAAAACATTTGTTTTCGACCTTTTCCGCAGTTGTACCATAGAATAAATAATTACCGCAAATGCGATAAAAGTCTCTAATGCCATCCAAAATCCAACAGAATGGATATTAACCGCAGGTAATGCTACATAATAATAGACACCAACAGTTAAAAGTATGATCATAAACAAAATGATGTTTCGTGTTATTCTTTTCATTGCTTTCCTCTTTTCATTAATTGGATTTGCTTCATAAATGCTTCTTCGATCCGCGCATGCATTCCATCTACAAGGTCAAGGTTTTCCTTTGGAATAAATCCTCCTGCCATACCATAATGTCCTCCTCCGCTTCCATAGTTTTTTAATACTTCAGCTACCATTTTTCCTGCATCCAGGTCTTTTCTTTCACTGCGGACGGAAAACTTTATCCCATCTTTACGGACCGCATAGACAATGGATACATCAACGACGTTCAATGATAGTATAAAATCGGAAATAATTGCAATTAAAGCGTCTGGGCAGTCTAATGGAATCCATGCAAATCCAACGCCGTCATTAATATAAATATTGTCAATCGCTGCTCCATAAGCTTTCAAATCGTCCAGTTCCAACACGTCATGATACATTGTCTTTATTTTATCCACATCCGCCCGTTTATACACATATGAAAACATATCCAGATCAAGTTCTGTGACGCCCCTGATAAAATCAGCCGTATCCATTTTAATCCCATAAGCAAGCGCAGCTGCAACAGATGGATCCATCGGTGTATCCGTCTGATAAAAATATTGTGCAATTAATGTAGAACATGCACCTGCCTTTCGAATGTCACGATACTGATACTTACACTCAAAAAAGGTAGGATGATGGTCGATGCACGCCACTTCATTGCCGATCAGATCGGTAAGGTTCGCATTATATTTCTGGGAATCTACAGTAACAATATAATCTTCTTCAGTCATGTCTTTTATTTTATCAGCAGTCAGTACATCAATTTCAAATACCTGAAACATCTTTTTTGTACTTAGATTTTCTACTGTGCCATCATAACATATCTGTGCATCCACACCATGACATCTCAAAAAGCTTTGCAGGCCATATGCACTTGCAACCGCATCCGGATCCGGATAGTTATGTGTCTGAATATAGTTTTTATGCCCTCGTAAAAGCTCTGCTAATTGTAATGGATTCATAACCCTGATTCCTTTTCTTTATGCAAAAACCACCACACGGTTTACCCATGTGGTGGTTTGTTTTCTTAATCCTGCACGTATGGCATCAATGCCACATGGCGAGCTCTTTTAATCGCTGCTGTAAGAGCTCTCTGATGCTTTGCACAGTTTCCGGTAATTCTTCTTGGAAGAATCTTGCCTCTTTCGGAAATATATCTTTTTAATTTATTGACATCTTTATAATCAATCACGTTGTCTTTCCCGCAGAATACACATACTTTTTTTCTTCTGTGCATTGTTCTTCTGCGAGGATTGTCGCCTCTTTCCGTTCTATTGAAAGCCATGGCTATTACCTCCTGCTAAAATCCAGCCTGTCCGCTGGCCTGTTAATTAAATGGTAACTCTTCATCTATTCCATCCGGAATATTCATAAAGCCATCACCTGCTGCGCTTGGTGACGGTCTGTCCACCGGTGCAAATCCACCGCCAAAATGATCCGATCCTGAACTTGCGTTTTTACTCTCCGCAAACTCCTGATCTTCCGCAACAACATCTGTCGTATATACTTTCTGGCCATCCCGGTTGGTATAACTGCCAGTCTGAATACGACCTGTTACTACTATTTTCAAACCTTTACGAAAATATTTTTCTGCAAACTCCGCAGATCGTCCAAATGCCACACAGTTTATAAAATCTGCCGTCTGCTGGTCTCCTCCATTATTTCTGACAAAACGTCTGTCAACTGCTAATGTATATCTGGCAACCGCTGTCGATTGTTCTCCCTGAGAATAACGAATCTCAGGATCTCTTGTCAATCGTCCCATAAGTATTACTTTATTCATACTTCGATCTCCTTTATCTACTATGCCTCGTCTTTACGAACACATAAGAACCGAAGAACGTTATCCATAATACGGACTTTATGCTCGATTTGCGCTGGCGCAGATGCAGATGCTTCAAACTGGATAAAATAGAAAAAGCCTTCACTCATCTTTTGAATTTCATAAGCTAATTTCTTTTTTCCCCATTCTTCTACTTCGGTAATTGTACCTCCGGCACGAGTCACATACTCTTTTGCCTTCTCAACTACTGCTGCTCTCGCATCATCTTCGATTTTAGCATTCACAACGAGCGCTAATTCATACTTGTTCATGCGAATTGTACCTCCTTTTGGTCTCTGGCCTTCCCCTTACGGAAAAGCAAGGAATTTATCATATCACGAATACAAATGATAACATGATTGTTTTTAATTTGCAAGCTGTTTTTTGATTTTTTTTACATTTTTTTCTGCCTGGCTTCTTGCAATCATAATCTGATGCCCGCATCCCATACATTTCAGGCGAAAATCCGCTCCAATCCGAAGAACCTCCCATTCAAAACTGCCGCATGGATGCTTTTTCTTTAATTTCAGGATATCTCCCGGCTCTATATCCATAAGCAACCCCTTTCTGTAACCTTTCTGTAAGGAACAGTTTTATAAATGAATCTGGCTGAATACTTCGCCAATGCTTTCCTGTATCAGCAAATCCGCACGCCTGTCCATCGGCGTTGCTGATTTATTGATCAGCACAAGTTTGTTTCCTCTGTAATAGTCAACCAAACCAGCTGCCGGATATACTGCCAGAGAAGTCCCCCCTATGATTAAAACATCCGCGTTTGAAATATACATAACCGCTTTCTGCATCGTCTGCGTATCTAATCCTTCTTCATATAATACAACATCCGGTTTAATATCTCCGCCGCATTCATCACAAAGCGGAACCCCTGTTTGATTTTTCATATAATATGCATCAAATTGTTTGGCGCATTTTCTGCAGTAATTGCGATGAACACTTCCATGCAGCTCCAGCACTTCTTTGCTGCCGGCCATTTGATGCAGTCCATCAATGTTTTGTGTAATTACAGCTTTTAATTTTCCTGCCTGTTCCAGTTCTGCTAATTTTAAATGGGCAGCGTTTGGCTTTGCATCCAAATATAACATTTTATCATAGTAAAAACGATAAAATTCTTCGGTGTTGCTGACATAAAAAGAATGGCTCAAAATAGTTTCCGGCGGATAATCATATTTTTGATTATACAATCCGTCAACACTGCGGAAATCAGGGATATTACTTTCCGTAGATACCCCTGCGCCGCCGAAAAATACTATATTATCTGAATTTGTAATCATATCCTGTAATTGTTCTGTTTTTTCTGATGACATATTTTATCCCTCTTTCTGGCTGTTCAAAAATTTTGTCCTGCTGCTTACTATATGTAAATAACTGAAACCATTTGCATACAGTTCCTTACATCTGTCCTGCCAGTAAAATACTGGCGATTGTACCTGCGATTGTTGCAATCATTGCACCGGTAAGCGTCCATCTTGTCTTTTTTATTTTAACAGCCATAAAATAAACAGACATTGTATAAAATACAGTTTCTGTAGAACTCATCATAATCGAACAAATGTATCCCAGCATAGAATCTGTCCCATATTTTTTAAAAATATCCAAAACGAGTCCCGTAGCCGCTGAATTTGAAAACAGCCGGACCACAAATACAGGTACAATTTCACCTGGAATCAGTTGATCGCCAATAAGATTGCTGAATGCTGAAGAAAATGCCTCTAAAAGTCCGGAAGCCCTTAATATCCCCACTGCAACCATTAAGCCTATTAATGTCGGCATTATTTTAATGACAGTACGAAATCCGTCTTCAGCACCATGAATAAAATCTTCATAAATATTTCTTTTTTGCAGCAATCCTGTTCCAACGATATAAAAAATGAGCAGAGGAATAATTGTATCAGACAAAAATATCAGCAGTTTCATTCATTGATACCTATGATTCGAATTATCATATATTTATGCTTCTTCCTGCAATTGTATGTGTGTAACATCTATTCCATTATAATAATATTCCAGAATCTGCATATAACTGCTGCCTTCTTTTGCCATTTCATTCGCTCCATATTGACTCATTCCATATCCTTGTCCGTATCCTTTTGTAACAATACGCACTTTATCATCTATTTCTTTGATAGAAAAACAAGTAGAATTTAACGCAAATAACTCTCTGAATTCCTCCCCGCTGATTTTCTTTCCCTGAAGCTGTAAAGAAAGAACATAGGAAGCACTGTCGCGTTCTGAAACAGATACCATATCCTCAATATTTTCTTCTGAATATTTAAGTTCTGCGTCAACGGATTTTAATTTATTGAAGAACTGCTTTTTAGTATAAAATTCTATTTTCAAAAAACGTTCATTTTTAACATCCCACATGCTTGACACTGATTTTAAATAAGATTTGCTTTCTTTCGTATTTGTATCTTTTTCTTTATCATTTTCCGTATCTTTATTATTTTCCGTATCTTTATCTTTTTCTGCAATTCCTCTTGTTTTTCCAGCGCTCACATAATGAAAAGGAAGCTGTACCAGTTTTTCCTGAAAAGTTACAACTTCATTTGCAGTCTCCTCCACACAGTCTTTCAAAAGCTCATAATATTTTTGAAATTCTTTTCCTCCTATGCGTTCTCGCAATTCATCCCGAGGAATATATTTTGGTTCCGGCTGATCATGTTCTCTTGCATATTCCAGATTTGTCCTGGCAATCACCGCCTGCGCTTTTAACGCCTCTTTTTCATACGTTACAGGCATCTCACCAGCAATGATAAGAATCAAATGTTCTGTATCCTTGTCCGGCTGATTCTCGGAAACCTCCTCTTCTCCAGAATCATTTATAAAATCTCCCTGTACAACAAACGTAACAAGATAAGGCAGACATACGATAATAACAATCAGTGATAATAAGGTTTTTATTCTTTCCATCATGTTATCATTCTATGTTTGTGTTCTTTTTTTAATGACTAAAATCATAAAATACATTCGCAAGATCAGCAAATTGTTCTAACGTCAATGCCTCACCCCGCACAGATGCCAAAAGACCGGCCTCTTCCATACATGCCTGAATCTGCTCTTTGTTTAATGTGATCTTCGAAAAATTATTTAAAGCATTTGCCAATGTTTTTCTTCTCTGATTAAAAGCCGCACGAATAAGGTCAAACAACAGTTTTTCATCTTTTACCTGTACCGGAGGATTTGAATAGCATTTCAGGCAAATGACAGCGCTGCCTACAGTGGGCCTTGGCATAAAACAATTCGGAGGTACATTTGCCGCAATTTCCGGCTTTGCGTAATACTGTACTGCCAGAGACAATGCTCCGTAATTCTTTGTACCAGGTTCTGCTTTCATCCGGTCTGCAACTTCTTTCTGAACCATTACTGTAACACTCTTAAGCGGAACATGACTCTCAAAAAGCCCCATAATGATTGGCGTTGTAATGTAATAAGGAAGATTTGCCACAACTTTGATTGGTTTGCCGCCATTTTTCTCTTCAGCCAGCTTTTTTATATCTACTTTCAAAATATCATCATTGACAACCTCCACGTTTTTATAAATACTCAGCGTATCCTGCAAGACAGGAATCAGATTCTGATCTATTTCCACTGCCGTCACAAACGCTGCGTTTTCACAAAGAAACTGAGTCATTGTACCAATTCCGGGACCTATTTCCAGAACAAACTCATCTTTTGAGACAGATGCTGCCATTATAATTTTATGCATCACATGTGAATCAATCAAAAAATTCTGACCAAATTTTTTCTGAAAGCGAAAATTATATTTTTGCAATATTTCAGCTGTTTTCTGTGGCTGTATTAAATCTCCCATGTAACCCTTTCCATCATACACTGCTGTTCATCATCATTATTTATTTAGGAACTGTGAAGAAATAACTTATGCAAGCTTCGCCGGATTTTCTGTAAATAACACAGTTTGTTTATATATCGTTCTTTAGCTGATACATCTGATACGCGTTCCGCTCTGTCACGCGAATGACCTCTTCTTCTGTGATTCCTTTAATCTCTGCAATTTTTTTCACTATATAAGAAAGATACAAAGAACTGTTCCTCTGTCCGCGAAATGGTTCCGGCGCCATATACGGACAGTCTGTCTCTAATAAAATAGATTCCAGCGGTATTTTTTCCACCGTTTTCTTCAGTTTTTTTGCGTTTTTGAAAGTAACTACTCCTCCAACACCAATATAATAGCCCATACGCACATATTCTTCTGCTATTTCACAAGAATATGAAAAACAATGAATGACTCCCGGAATCTGCTTCTTATGTGCTTTTTTCATAATGTCAAGTGTATCCTGCGCTGCGTCTCTGGAATGAATGATAACCGGAAGGCTCATTTGCCCGGCTAATTCCAGCTGTCTTAAAAACCACTCTCTCTGTTTTGCCTGAACTTTTTCTTCTTTGTCCCAATAATAATCCAGTCCAATCTCGCCGATCGCAACCACTTTCGGGCACTTTGCCTGCTCTTTGAGCCAATCATATGCTTTTTCATTCAAACAGCTTATTTCACTTGGATGTACGCCAACTGCCGCATAAATAAAATCATACGTTTCAGCCAGTTCTAAACTTTTTTTCACCGTTTCAACAGAAGAACTGACATTTACAATTTTATCAATGCCATGTACATACATAGAAGTAAGAAGCTCATGCCTGTCCAAATCAAATTTTTCATCCTCGTAATGCGCATGCGTATCAAAAATCATAGCTTCACTCCAGCAATTCTAATTAAATTTAGAAAATCAACAGCAATAAAACCCGTAAACACAAATCTTTCGTGTTTACGGGAAATTCAGAACAACAATTGTAACAGCTCAAATCACCCTTAAACTGTTACCAACAATTCTCTAGCAAATTTCAGCCCCGGACGGCATTGTTTTTTCTGGTGCCATCAAAGCAAGTTCTCCGTTTTCATCTTCAGCACATAATAACATACCTTCTGATAATACACCTGCCAGTTTTGCCGGCTTTAAGTTTACTAAAACCATGACTTTTTTTCCAACCATTTCTTCCGGTGTATAATATTTACGAATTCCAGATACAATTTGTTTCACCTGGCTGCCAATTCTTACTTGTGAACATAATAGTTTTTTTGACTTTTCCACTGCTTTGCATTCAATGATTTCACCAACCTGGAACTGCATTTTTTCAAAATCATCAAAAGTAATTTCCGCTTTCGGTTCCAAATCTATCACAGTATGATTCCCTTCGTCTGCAGGCGTTTCCTTCTCTGCAACCGGATGCAATGCATTCACCCGTTCCATAACTTCTTTTATGTCTAAACGAGCAAATAAAATCTCAGGCTTTTCTGTCACTTTTGTTCCATTTTTATAGCTGCCAAACTGATGCAGATGGTCAAACGGCACCTCTTTTGCGTTTAACTGCCTGAAAATATTTTCCGCGGTATCCGGCATAAAACTCTTTAACAGCGTTGCTCCAATCGTAATGCTTTCTACCAGATTATACAAAACTTCCGAAAGTCTCGGCTTCTTTGTTTCCTCTTTTCCCAATATCCACGGCGTTGTTTCATCAATATACTTATTGCAGCGCTTAAATAAATTAAAAATCTCAGTAATCGCATCTGCAACACGTAAATCAGACATTTTTTCAGATACTTTTTCTGCCGTCTTCGTTACAACTTCTTTTAACTGCGCATCTACTTCTTCTGTAACTCCTGTGGAAGACACAATACCGTCAAAATATTTGTTGCTCATAGAAATTGTCCGATTAACCAGATTGCCAAGCGTATTTGCCAGCTCTGAGTTCAAACGTTCTACAATCAGATCCCAGGAAATCAAACCGTCGTTATCAAACGGCATTTCATGCAGCACAAAAAACCGAACCGCATCTATTCCAAAAAAATCAACCAATTCATCCGCATAAAGCACATTGCCTTTGGACTTACTCATTTTGCCATCGCTTTGAATCAGCCACGGATGACCAAAAATCTGCTTCGGTAATGGAAGATCTAACGCCATTAAGAAAATCGGCCAGTAAATCGTATGAAAACGAATAATATCTTTGCCAATCAAATGCAAATCAGCCGGCCAGTTTTTTTCAAATAATTCACTGGATTCTTCTCCGCATTTATAGCCAATCCCCGTAATATAGTTTGTCAAAGCATCCAGCCATACATAAATGACATGTTTTTCATCAAAATCAACTGGAATCCCCCAGTCAAAAGACGTTCTCGACACACACAAATCCTGAAGCCCCGGCAGCAGAAAATTGTTCATCATCTCATTTTTTCTGGATACCGGCTGTATAAATTCAGGATGTTCATTAATATGTGCAATCAACCGATCCGCATATTTACTCATTTTAAAGAAATATGCTTCTTCCTTCGCAGGTTTCACCTCACGTCCGCAGTCCGGACATTTTCCATCCACTAACTGTGATTCCGTCCAAAATGACTCGCAAGGTGTACAATACAGTCCTTCATAAGAGCTTTTATAGATATCACCTTTTTCATACAGTTTCCGAAATATTTTCTGTACCTGCTTTTCATGATCATCATCTGTTGTACGAATAAAATGATCATAAGAACAATTCATTAAGTCCCAGATTTTTTTTATCTCATCCGCAACTTTATCAACATATTCTTTTGGAGTAATGCCTGCTTCCTGAGCCTTTTGCTCTATCTTCTGGCCATGCTCGTCTGTTCCGGTCTGGAAATATACGTCATAACCTTCCTGTCTTTTATATCGCGCAATAGCATCTGCCAGCACAATTTCGTAAGTATTGCCGATATGTGGCTTACCAGATGCGTACGCGATCGCTGTCGTCATATAAAATTTGCCTTTGCTGTTCATATCTGATTTCTATAACCTTTCCTTCACATGTAAACTTTTATAATAAAGTATTTTCCGCTAAATCCAACTAAATTTCTTTTTCCTGTACCGCTTCATCTGTCTGAACAGCTGCATCTTCCTCAACAACAACCGTTTCTGCAGATGCTTCCTGTACAGTTTCATTTGTCTGTACAGTTTCACTTTCCGCTGAAGCTTCTTCACTTGATTCATTCGGCTGAGCATCGTCTTCCACTGTTTCTTCTTTACTCGGTTTGACAAGCTTTGTTCCGCATTTGCTGCAGTAATCAGCATCCATAGGCATATCCTGACCACAGGAACTGCATTTTACCATACCTTTGATCTGTCCTAACTGCTGATTGAGTTCTTCCAGCACTTCCTGTGCATTTTTCACAAGCAGCATTTGCTCTTTGAACTCTTTTTCTTCATCATCCTGATGCGCATCATAATAAATTTTACCGATTTCTAAAAACAGTTTATTTAAATAATCCTGTTTTGCTCGTATTTCCATACGGATCCTGGCCAGTTCTGAAATATCTTTTGCTTTTTGTGTTGCATCTTTTGATACTGATACAATCGTATCTCCTAATTTATCGAACAGTTCCATGTTATCCATCCTTTCCACACTTCATTTATGAAATGTTATGTGTTACCGGCTTACTTATATGCCATTATAATATGTGTATCCGTATTTTGCAATATGAATTTACACGTTCAGAAAAGGTTATACTGTTATATATTCAATCTATCCTCCAATCTTTATTATTTAATATCCAATATTATATATTATATAATATTATTTGTCAACATTTAAAATTATGAAAAATATCTAATAAATCTAATATTCTGTACTTTGCTGCACATAATCTAAACTGCTGCACACCTTAAAATATATCTTGACAATCGTTCCGTTACTGCATATAATGCAAGATAATTAAATATAAAAATGCTGTGAACGGAACAAGTAATAATAAGCCAATACAAACAGAAAGTAACCGGCTGATGAGAGGTACATGGAATGCTTATTATGAATACATCCTGGAGCTTTGCACTGAATGACAGTAGGCTGCAACGGCTGACGCCCGTTATCGTGTTATAGTATCATTTGATAGAAAAATAATATCAGATACTTAAAAAGGCAATTTGTGTGAATAAATTGTAAATGAAGGTGGTAACACGGGAAAATAAACTCGTCCTTGTCGGTTGAATAACCGATCAGGATGAGTTTTTATTATATTACCTTCAATCCAGAACAAATAACAGAAAGGATGAATTTATATGACATTATTTGATGAACTAATGGCCCGCGGCCTGATTGCTCAGGTAACAGATGAATCAGAGATTAAAGATCTGATTAATAATGGAAAAGCTACTTTTTACATTGGTTTTGACCCAACTGCAGACAGCCTGCATGTAGGGCATTTTATGGCTTTGTGCCTGATGAAGCGTCTGCAGATGGCTGGCAATAAACCGATAGCCCTCATTGGCGGCGGTACCGCTATGATTGGCGACCCATCCGGACGTACAGACATGCGGCAGATGATGACACCGGAAATTATTCAGCATAACTGTGACTGTTTTAAAAAACAGATGAGCCGTTTTATTGACTTTTCAGAAGACAAAGCAATGATGGTAAACAATGCCGATTGGCTGATGGATTTAAATTATATTGAAGTACTGCGCGAAGTCGGCGCTCACTTCAGTGTAAATCGTATGCTCACAGCGGAATGCTATAAACAAAGAATGGAAAAGGGCTTGAGCTTCTTAGAATTTAATTATATGATTATGCAAAGCTATGATTTTTATACCTTATTCCAAAAATATGGATGTAATATGCAGTTTGGCGGAGACGATCAATGGAGCAATATGCTTGGCGGTACGGAACTAATCCGCCGTAAGCTTGGAAAAGATGCCTATGCTATGACAATAAATCTATTGTTAAATTCTGAAGGCAAGAAAATGGGTAAGACACAATCCGGAGCTGTATGGCTGGATCCAAACAAAACATCACCGTTTGATTTTTACCAGTATTGGAGAAACGTATCAGATGCTGATGTACTCAAATGCCTGCGTATGCTCACTTTCCTTCCATTAGAGCAGATAGATGAAATGGATCAATGGGAAGGAAATCAATTAAATATTGCCAAAGAAATTCTTGCTTTTGAATTAACAAAACTTGTTCACGGTGAACAGGAAGCCGAAAAAGCACAAAACGGTGCCCGTGCGTTATTTTCCGGTAAAGGAAATACAGCAGATATGCCATCGTTGGAATTATCTCCGGAAGATTTGAAAGATCATGCTATTGATCTTATTTCGCTGCTTGTAAAGACCGGACTCGTTTCCAGCCGCTCTGAAGGACGCCGCGCGATTGAACAGGGAGGCGTTTCCGTAAATAATGAAAAAATTACTGATATCAAGGCCATTTATACAGAAACTGATCTATCAGCTGATGAATTTATTATAAAACGCGGAAAAAAGAAATTTATGAAAATAGTATATCATTCCTAATAAAAAAATTCAGGCTGTAAATAATTTTTGACAGCCTGAATTTTTTTATTGTGCATTATTGTACAATTTTATCAGAATCTATGATTTTACAAATCACATCGTAAATAATGCCTGCAAATGGCCAAATTACCCATGTAATGCCCCATTTTCCGCTTACAATGCTCCATACTAAATATGTTATGACAATAACAGGCCAGTAAATGGCAGCTATAATATCTTCTATCTTTTTCGCTGACTTTTTTTTTTCTGAAAATTCTTTTTCCTGAAGAATGACTTTAAATGCTTCTTCTTCCATTCCAGCGGTAATAAACAAACATACTGCTATACCGACAGTCACCATCAATAGTGCTACACATACTATAACAGGAAACTCATTTTCAGTAATTAATGAAACAAAAATTAACGGTATCACAGAAACAATACAAAGCATAACACCTGCTATAATTTTAGAAGTAAACTTTCTCTTTTTTGATTCCCAAACATAATAAATTTTTTGTTCATATGCGGCATTAAGTACAAAACATTCTTTTTTTAAATATTCGAATTGATCCATCTTCATACCGGCTGAAATAAATAATCCAACTGCACAGGCTACCATGCACAGTAAAACCGTAACGCCAACACCTGCTATAACGCCATCTGAAATAACTGACGTTAAAGACTGCATACCTGCTAAAAGTATAATCGAAATCGGAGAACAAATACATAAAAATACTCCAGACGCTATTTTACTTGCTGACTGCTTTACAACAAATAAATATTCATCTGCTTCCAGATCTGATACATGTCTCTTTTCATATCTGTCATCTCTTATTTCTTCCTGTTTTATAAAATCCTCTTCTGTAAACAATTTTTCTTTATCGTCGTTTTCATTCACATCATTTTCATCCACACTATTTTCATGAACATCAGCTATTCCTAATTCTTCGATTAATTCCTGAATATTTCCAAATTCAGAAATTACAATGCCAATCGCTTCATTTTGCATTTTCCCTTCAGATAACAGTTCATTATATTTATCTTCCATCATTTCCATAAGGTCTTCTTTTGCCCTCAATACTTCAGGAGTCTGAGGCAAATTAATAAACATATTATCCAGATAATTCGATATAGTTTCCATACTGTCACTCCTTTTTAACTGCTAACTGTTCCATCATAATCTATAACTGCCGCAAATTTATCCACAAGTTCTTTTACTTCAAACCATTCCCTGCATTTTGCAGCATAATGAGAACATCCCTCTTTTGTAATGTGATAATATACCCTTTTTTTTCCATTTGTTTTGCTTCCTGCATAAGAAGTAATGTAACCAGCCTTTTCAAGCCTGGTAAACGCTGAATATAGCGTAGTTTCCTTTATTACATATTTCTCTTCTGATATTTTACGAATTTGCTTAGATATTTCATATCCATAAGAATCATTATGCAGCAACAGATTTAAAATGATAATATCCGTATATCCACGAATAACATCATTACTGATCAATGAATCACCTCCTCAATGTCAAACACATGAATACTATAAATATATTTTTATATGAAAGATTGATTTATAATTACTATGTCTGTTGAAGTAGTTATATCACAATTACTACGTCAGGTCAAGTAATTTTTATAAGAATTCAAATATTTTAGCATAAAAAAACGCAATAGCATGAGCTAAAGCGTTAAAAAAGTCAATATATAAATATAAATAAAGGCGTCGGCCGGATTTGAACCGGCGGATAAGGGTGTTGCAGACCCGTGCCTTACCACTTGGCTACGACGCCTTACTGAATTATTACTCAAGTATTATAACATCTTATTTTACATACGTCAAGTACTATTTTCAAAATAACAAATTAAAATAGCAAATTAATAAATCCCATCATAACACCTAATAAACCGCCAAACCAAACAAGAGCATTTAGTTCTTTTTTAGATATTTCCATTATCATATTTTCTAATTCATTAAAATTATATGCATTAATTTTATTTTCTATGATTTGCTGTATATTTAATGTAGACAAAAAAGTTCCAAATTTATTTTGCAAAAACTCAAGATATTTATTCCATATCATATTTTTCAGATCAGGTACATGATCTTCCAAAGCAATAACTGCAGCAGAAACTGGCTGATCTAAACATTCGCTGTATTTTAGATTCATAAATTGCTCAATCGTTTCTTTTCCATGTTCACTGATTAGTTGTTCTGCCTTCGAAATCATATCCTCCTGAGCCGAAATTAAGGCTTTTTTACCTAATTTATAGAGAAAGGGATGCATGTTGTCTTTTAATGAAGAAATGGCCTGTATGATCAATTTACGGGCTAATTCTTCCTCCTGACATTTCTTAATCATATAGTTACTAATTACATCAACCATTTTAGATTCTGAAATATTTGCCCAATCTTCTAAATCATATTTCTGAAGCAATTGTTCAAAAGTCAAATCCGTTGATTTCCAGAAACTCAGTATTTGATCATATTTCTTTTCATATGCTTCTTTCATTTGATCAGATGCTAATGCAGACAATATGGTTTTCTGGTCTAATATATAACTCGTAATAACCTTGGAAATTGCCTGTGCGATTCTTGTTTTTTCTTTTGGAATTAATCCAGGAGTAAATGGTATCCGCACTCCTGCGATCTTAATTTCGTTATATGGACGAAACAGCATCTTGATTGCCAGACTATTTGTAATAAGTCCAATGAATCCTCCTATGATCGGAGCCATAATCACTTGTAAATTCACATTTATCACTTCTTTTATCATTTAATAATATGGTTTTGTTTATATGAAAAAACTCTAAGGCAAAATGCCTTAGAGTTTTAGAGGCGACAATCGGATTTGAACCGATGATAAGGGTGTTGCAGACCCGTGCCTTACCCCTTGGCTATGTCGCCATATCATATAATTTATTTACCCAATGACCCCAACGAGAATCGAACTCGTGTTACCGCCGTGAAAGGGCGATGTCTT
>CAOKJJ010000086.1 GCA_948468465.1 uncultured Eubacterium sp.
GATGATTATTCTGATGTGGACATTGTGCTGCTGCTTGACGGAAAGCAATTTGGCCAGTTCACGTTTTTATTGGAAAAATGTTTGGAACAGATAAGTGACAAAATCATCTTGTGCTGGCCGGAGAGATTTAACAATGAAGCTATTATGAATAACGGTTATTTATTGTTAAGCGGTTCCCGTATTTTTCAATTTGATGTCTTTTTGTTAAATGCCGAAAAAGCAGATGACAATATGTGCCGTCTGCATTATACAGGACTAAAAAAAGCAGACATTATTTTTGACAAAACAGGTATGGTCAATGAGTTCATGGAACTGTGCCTGACGGGAGATTTGTGGAGTGATGATGTGACCTACCTTGAAAAAACATACTGGTATCACGCAAATATGACAGGCAAGTATCTAAAAAGAAAAGATTATTTCAAGCTGAATCAGGTTCTGCATACAATGTATGAAGCACATATATCTATGCTGCTTTCCGGTTTTGATCAAATCACCTGGGGAGGAAGCGCGAATAAATTACATTTTATTCCCCTGGAAAAACAGGCTCACCTGAAAAAATATTACTGCCCTGAAAATCTCGAAGGTATGAAGCAGAATTTGATAGACTGCATGAAATGGTTTCAGGCAGATACAAAAGAGGTTTATGGCTTGAAGGGATTGCGTTATTTTTCATATCCGGGGGATACGGTCATCCAGCATTGGACAAACGAGATGGAATGAGCGGATACATACTGCGCCTGCGTTAATTGCAAAAAATCTCCGAGCACAGCTATTTACGCGGTGTTCAGAGATTTTTTCACTTAATCTCCTGCAAAACTGACGTTTTATTCATTCTCTTTCGCTCTTGCAATTGTGTCAAGCAGCTTCAAAATCTCGTCTTTTGTATAGGTTTCCTTTTCGTCCGCATCCACCATCAAACGAATTTCATACAATGTTGACATTTTCGTATCCCTGCGTTCCTTTTCTGTCATAGCATCCATCTGTTTTCCTTTCTCCTTTTCGGGTTATTGGCAACAATTCAGACAATCCTTGAACGGTTACGGTTGTTGTTCGTTTTTCCCTTTTGGACAATTACATAATAACACATTTTTATTGCTATTCCAACCTCGGATATAGTGCTGTGTTTTACGTTTTTATTGGAAATTTGTGGAGTGATGCTGTGCTCTGCCTTGTGTGAAGCGTGAAAATTTTGTAACAGTTCAGATAACCCTTGAACTGTTACAAAATTTTTCCTATCACACAATCTTCCTGTACCACCCCAACGATCGGATATCGGCTGTCTTTGCTCTTTGATACATTGTCGCCAATCACAAAATACTGCCGGTCCAAAAGATCTGTTTCGTCAGAAGCGGTTCCTGCATATGCAAACTGTTTCTTTTTCGGATAAACACTGCTCTCTATGCCATTTACATACAAGATTCCATGCGCAATCCGCACCGTATCCCCTGGAACAGCCACTACTCTTTTTACAAGCACAGTATCCAGGCCCTCACAATAAAAGGCAATCACATCTCCATAGGTATAGCTTTTCTGACGTCTGTCCAGCAGCGCCAGCTGCATGTTCTGATAAGCCGGATACATAGAATCCCCCTGTATCAGAATGAGTTGGAATAAATGGCTGCTGCTATAATACGCAAAGATGCCGATAAGGGCATAAACAGCCAGCTGCCTGAGCCAGTTATTTTTTCTGAATATTTGTTTCATCTCTTATATTTTCATAACATTTGACAATTCAAACTGCTCAATGATTTCCGCAATCTTTTCAGAGACACTCCGTTCAATATAAGCATTGTCCTTCCCGGTTCGTATAGACTGAAGAAACGCAACCATTTCATAACGAATCCCTTCTCCTTCCAGCTGGTAAAAATATTTCTGATTGTTTTCCTGGTCTTCATAACGAATTTCAAAAAAATCTGTCTTCCACCATGGTGCCGGCACATACAAATACCCTCTTGTGCCGGACACAACAAGCTCCCCTTCCGACTTTACGCCCTTTCCCACTTTAAAAGACGCTACCGCATCCGCATATGTAAAATCTGCTTTTGTAAATAAATCAAATTTCTGCTCTTTATCTAGAAACAAAGAAGATATCTGTGCATGACGGATATTCGTTCCCAAAATCTGAAAAATAGGAAGCATTGCCGCCGGTCCCCATGCACAAATGCTGTTCCAGGGCTGATGATGGCGGCCTGCATTTTTATAATGAATGTCCCGCAGACTGGTGCAGGTTGCATCTACCGAAACGATGCGTCCAATTCTCCCGCTCTTAAGCAGCAACAGCATCCGATTATATGCGGTTGCATAAGCTGTTTTAATTGCATCCATCAAAACAAGCCGTTTCTGATCCGCAATCGAAAACAATTCCCTGCACTGTCTGGCATCTAACGCAACCGGTGACTCGCAAAGCACATGTATGCCTGCCTCAAATGCCTGACGGATCTCCCTTTCGTGCCTGCTTGGATGTGATGCCAGATAAACAGCATCTGTATTGGCAAGCAATTTCTCATAATCTTCTGTGACCTGAACGTTCTTTTCCTGAAATATCCGTTTCAAAGATCTGTCTTTCGAACATACACAAGTTACCTCTATTCCATTTACGAACGTACTTTCCTTATAATATTTTTCCAACATAGATGTCTCGCCTGCAAGTCCCAGACGCAGGCTTCCCTGTGCGGATCTTAATTCAGAGCTGGAAATTCCCTCTGTTCTCTCCAGATAAACAACTTTGCAGTATTCCTTTAAATAGTCAAATCTGCCTGTCCAGTCCGAACCGACGGTAAAAATGTCAATGCCATAGCGCCGAATATCGTCAATTTTCTGTCCTTCATATTCTTCTACAATAATCTCATCCGCAATGCCTGTTGCCCGCACTTCTTCAATTCGTTCCATTAATGTCTGCCTGACATTGATCTTGCCGCGTGCTTTGTCATAATCGTCCGCAGTGACTCCCACAATCAGATAGTCGCCAAGTGCTTTCGCTCTTTTCAGCAGACAGATATGTCCATAATGGAGCAGGTCATAGGTGCCATATGTAATTACTTTCTTCATTCGTTTCCTTTCCGTCACCTGCTCCTATTGATCCAATTCAAGCAGAGCATCTGCGAATATCTCCATATACTTCTTTTCTCCTATGGAAACTCTGATGCAATCCCCAAATCTGCCAATGCCTTCATACATTTTAATCAATATGCGCTTTTCCTGTTTCATGCGCTGCACCAATCTATGTGCCCCTGTCTTTTGTTTGATAAAAATAAAATTTCCCGTGCCGCCCATTGTCTCATATCCATGCTCTGCCAGTGTTTTTCTTATATAATCTCTGCCTTCTTCAAATTCAGCAACAAGGCTGGCGATCATGCCCTCCTCCTGTATGATATTTTGCACAAACAGCTGCGCAAATGCATTGATATGATGCGGCGTACACATTTTCTGCAGCAGCTGTAATTCTCGTTTGCTCCCTGCCACATACCCAAGACGGGCACCTGCCAGAGAAAACAATTTGGAAAACGTGCGGGTCACAAATACATGCTCCTGTTCCACGGCATACCTGATAAATGTATCCGGATAAAAATAATGATATGCCTCATCGACCAGAATGGTAATCTCATTTTTACGCGCCTGTTCCAGAATCTCTGCAAATGCTTCTTCAGTATAAACATTCCCAATCGGATTATTAGGATTAACAAGAATCAAAAGCTGAATATCCGGCGTCATATAGTCCAAAATGCGCCCAACCGGCATGTTAAGATCATGCGTATAAGGCACCGGAACAAATATCCGGCCATACATTTTTGCATACACTTCATACATGGCATAGGTCGGAGCTACGCCCACAATCTTTCCGCCTTGTCTGGTAAACATCTCTATCATATATCGGATGCCTTCCGCAGATCCATTTACCATGCAAATATGAGAACTGTCGATGCCTAAAAACTGCTTTCTCCATATAATTCCGGACAGTAAATATGCACGCCCCACAAATCTCCCAGTGTAATATCCGCAACCCTTTCCGTCGTCGTAAACGGACACTCATAACAGCACGGCCTGCTCATCAGATGATCCAGCCATACTGACCAGAATGGATTAAACCAGCGGTCTTTTTTTATGATTCGAATTCCTGCATGTCTTTTTATCACAATTTTCATCTCCTCGAAATCCCATCTGCCCCCCCCCCGGACAATTGCGGACAAACGGAAACTTCATTTTCATTCCCTGAAAATCCCATCTGCCCTGCCCGATAAGCGGCTTTCCTTTGTATCTGTAATCCAGCTTTTTGATTCCTGATCCATATTTTTTTTGAATGTATCTGTCCAGTTTTCGCATATAAAGCGGACTTGGAACCCCTTCGCAAATAACCTCTATCGTAAGAAGACATTGCTGATTCGTATTTCCAAGATATGCCCTTAAGCCTGCAATCTGACACGGTGTCCCAGAAAATAAAACTTTTTTTCCTTCTTTTAAAAACTGTTTTGTTTTTCGGTATGCCATCCCAACAGCGCTTTGTGCATACTTTGATTTTCGAAATCTGTTCAGCAAGCGTTTATCCGTGATATAATCATGATATACAAAAAGTCCCTTCGCCCTTGCTCCGAAAATCACATAATTTTCATCACAAAACGCATCTGCAATGACAGAAAATGCGCCTCCTGATGTACTTTCAAATCTCACTTTTCTATCAAGGCTGTATCCTCCAAACACATATTGATCCGAGCCATATCGAAAAGGCTTGCATGCGGCCGGACATACCTGCCTGCATGTCCCGCAGCCGATACATAACTGACTGTCCGTAACCGGATACCGAAATCCTTCCTCATCCTCTTCCATTGTAATGGCATTCTTTTGACATGCATTTGCACAGGCTTCACACCCAAAACATGCTTCTTTTCTCCCGCTCTCTAAATATCCTGTCATAAATACCCTTCTTTCGCGATAATCTCCTTCCTTTCCTATGGAAGTATCTGTTTTAAAAAAGCAAACGATTCCTTTCGAAACAGATCTATTTTAAAATGAACCTTTTCATAAATATCTCTGACGGCCTCCTCCGACTCTGACGCCATATCCATCTGTAATGACAATCCGGTTAATTTTAACAAACCCTGCGTTTTGGCACTGCACAGTTCTCTCTCCCAGATACGTAACGGACGTTTGTACTGCACGCCAAACACCGCTCCGTGAAAAGAATTTGTCACAACAAATTCCGCATGCCTGATCAATGATAAAAATTCTTCCACGCCCGCATGATAAAACATTTTTCGTCCGGGCTTATCTTCATTTGCCGCCCGCAGACTGATCTCGGCAATCTTCCATCCCCGCTTTGCTGCCAGACTTTCCGCGTATTCTTCCATGATCGGATTGTATCTGCGGGAATACAAAAGCAGATACTTTTCTTTCATTATCTTTGGCGCTGTAATGCAATCATATTCGCTGCTTGTCAAAAGCAGCGTCGGATCTGCCACCTGCCTGACTGGCACCTTCACATGTTCTTTTACATAAGAAAGCAGGGTATCCTCCCTAAGGCCAATCGCTTTAAAGTTCTGCAGTCTGTCATTTAAGATCCGACAGGCATCCTCTGTCAGGCTGATATCTCCAAAACTGGCTGCATAGGCAACTGTATATCCGTTTTTCATATCGTCATAATTGGCATAATAGCCGTCGTCAAATCCTCCAAACTCATCTATACAAAAAATGGTATCGCTCCCGCATATAAACCCATCCAGATTTTCTTTTTCTATTTCGTTAAAATTCTGCGATGTGTATTTCCCACAGGTACGGCAGAACTGTTCTTTGTAGAACTGTTCAAATTTTGCAAAATTTTCCCTAATTGCGGGCATGCTGCATTCACACATTACCCTTGATTCATCGTCCCTGTCCCACATTCCATCAAATGGATGCAGGGGGTCTTTTCCCACAAGTGCATCCGGACAATAATCCACAAGGACCGGCTGGTATTTTCCGGAGCCGATTTTTCTGACTGCCCGATGCAGCGCCCATGTTTGAAGAGCTGAGCCGTAGTTTGTAAAGTTACAATAAATATTATAGCTGACCGTGCCTATGCGTTTTGCCGTCCCGTCTGCCTTTTCATATTCAGTCATACAGTTATCCTCCCAATAAGCATCAGTCCCTCTTTACATATATTTCATCAGACTCTGTTTCTTTCTTCCTATTCTCGTCCATCCCCAGCTTTTCATTTATTTTCTTTTTCGCTCTCCGCCAATAAATGCCTACAACCGCCCCTACCGTAACCATAACACCAGCGACAGCCTGTATCACATATGTCATCACCGATGGATCTATATATGCCTGTCCATTGGCCCCAAACGCCATCATAAAACACAATGCGGCATACATAATTACTCCTGCTGTCAGCAACCTTTTCTTCATAATCCCTTTTCTTCCTTTCTTTTGTCTGCTTTTTTCTGCAGGCTGCCAATCATATATTCAGCTCCGGCCTGCGCACTTTTTCCAAGGTTATATACATATTCCTCCGCAATTTCTTTGATTGCATCCCGATACATATCCGACTGCAGCAGCATTTCTTCCACTATTTCTCCAGCCGTACGGATTTCAGCAGGCTCCAGCACCCTGCCGACTCTTTCACGCATCCAGATGTTCGATGGCTCCGTATCAATTTTCCTGTATTCCGGGTTCATCACCTTCATGGGCGTATTGATAAACAATACCGGCCTGCCAGTCGTATATGCAAATTCATATGCAATATCCGACCAGTCCGTTATCACAATGCCCGCCTGAAAAACCGTGCTGTTTGATGAAAAGTCTGTCTGAATTTCTATTTTAGGATGATCGTCAAATGCCGTCCTTAGCTGTTCCATTTCATCCGCATAATGACGCACATACTGCGGATGGGGACGCACCGTAATCTGGTATCCCCTTCCTGCAAGGCTGTCAAGCAGTCCCTCCAGACAGCTGTCCATAATATTATCCGCCTGCCAGGAAGGTGCGATTAGTATCCGTTTTTCTTCATGGGTCTTCCTTTCTGTACAGCGATAATCCTCCCGCATTTTATCCAGCAGCGGATAACCGAATTCCACCAGCCTTTTCTTCGGCAGCCCATAAACAGCCTCTGTTTTTTCTATTTCTTCTTTCTGATGTTTTCCCGTACAGAAAATCGTATCATAATGATCCAGGGCTGACTTGCGCAGCGTCATATTCGGACTGCCCATTCCATGCGGTATTTTTACGTATTCAATATCCTTGCGCACGTAACTGCGCTTAATATGATAATTTTCAAGATCCGGCATGGTCATGACAACCATGTCCGCATCCATCTTCATCATCAGCGTGATTAACTTGTTTTCCCCGATATAATACGCCCGAATCCGCGGGTTGTTTTTTTCCAATTCAAAAATCGCATCTCCTGGATCACTGGTTATGTAATGAATCGTAAGATTCGTATGCTTTAGCAGATATTCAATCATTCCTCTGTAGTACTTGTAAAATCCGCTGCTTTCCGAATAAAATACAAGATGCTTGTTCGCGATGGAGAAAAACTTCTTATAATCTTTCCTCTCTCGTTTCTTTTCCGCCGATGAACGATGCCCTTTCTTTTTTCCCGCATTGCGAACTTCCTGCAGCGCTCTGCGGCTTTTTTCCAGCTTCTCATAATCAACATATTTTTGCGGCTGAATGATCCAGTTTAAAATATATAGCTGCATGACTGCCATCACATTGCTGCTGATCCAGTAAACAACCGTTCCAACGGGAACATACCACCCCAGATACAGCGACAGTCCGACAGAAAGCGCCATAGTACTATATTTATTATACTTTGACTGCTCTGACTGCAGTACGCTGCTGGCATTCTGCGCCAGACATAAAAGCAGTGCGGAACATCCGGCAAGAAGCGGTGACCAGATCAGGCCGGCACCTTCCAGACGAGGGATCATTCCAAGGTCAACTCCTAAAAATGACATATCTATTTCCGGATGATCGATGCCTGCCTGTATTGCTCCTACAACGCCTACTAACAGTATCATCTGGATGATCAGCGGAATCGTAGACGCTAACGGATAATATTTTTCTTTTTTAAAGAGCTTCGCCTGTTCTTCTGCCAAGACGTCGTTTTGACCATAGTATCGGACTTTCAGCATATAAATATCTGGCTGAATTCGAATCATCGTGATAGAATTCATATATGTCCACAGCGAAACCGGCAGTAATATAAGCTTGCTAAAAAAAGTAAATAAAATAATTGCCGCTCCATAGTTATGACACAAGCTGTAACACCCACTCATGATCCATGATAAAAAACTGTATAACATATCCATTTTTTTCGATTCCTTTCCCTGACAGCAGATACCTGATCACCGGCGAAATTCCCGGCCCGTCGGACGCATCGTATCCGGATCAGATGCCTTCCCCGTCTGCAAATATTCAATCATATGATCTTCTTCCAGATACCGGAACCAAAGATATCTGCGCTCACGCTGATCTTTCTCCTTCCATTCGAATACACTGCTGCCAGCTGTTCCTTTTAACAGTTTTTCATACGCAGACTGCAGGTCATCATAGGATATCGGCGCGTTTGATATCTGCATTTCATGATTCTCACCGATTCCTTTGATCATTAACAGTGGATTTTGTCTCCCGTATGGATAGCCTTCCTTCCATTCATAACCATGATCAGACATCACAATAATGACAGACTGGTCATATACCTTTGCATGTTTAAGCTTCTTTAGATAAGTGTCTGTAATTTTAATGCTGGCTTCAATATTTTGTTCATAAGTGCCGTTTTCAATAACATTTACATCCTTATCATATCGAAATGGTACATGCGCCCCTTCAATATGAAAAAATCGAAAACATTTTTGATCTGTATATGTAACCTCTTCATTCTGCAGATGCTCATAAAAAGACCTGTTGGAAGAAGAAAATGAAGGCTCCTGATTTTTACCTGTTTCATCTTTCATCAGCCTGAATTCACTCGCATATACAACGCAGTCTTTTTTCAAATCAAAGGGTGCATATTTAAATCCCACCAGTTTCCATTCCAGTCCGGCAAAATCCATATAAGATTTTATTTTGTTTTGATATTCCTGCACATTATCAAACCGGTAAATGCTTTCATCCGTAAGCGGTATTTCCGTTTCATATACTCCTAATTTATAGCTTTCTTTTTCCAGCTTTGAAAATATTCCGGTATCTTTATATGCGTTTTCATTGTATTTCGCAAAATGCTGCTCATTTTCAAACCACTCTCCGGACAAAATAAACGGAACGGCTCTGCTCGTAAACGAATATGCTCCCATCGTATCCGGATAATAAGTAAAATCCCGAAAAACCTCTTTATATGCAGGATTGTTGTTTACAACATCCCAAAATGTGCCTCCGTCAAGCGCATCCAGCATCAAAATAATAAAATTTCTCTCCTTTGACATTTCAAACTGATTTTTAGAAGTAACGCGTGCGCTTAGTTTATGCTGATATCCATAAACCGTCACACATTCTATGCACAAGGTA
The DNA here is from genome assembly GCA_948468465.1 of uncultured Eubacterium sp. The sequence continues at coordinate 9,478 of CAOKJJ010000086.1, forward strand.
AGCAAAAGCATCACTGTCAGGCCGCCCGAAAGACAGGCCGCGATCCCATAGAATTTTTTTGCAGGCAGCATGCGGATACAAAAAATCACAAGCACAATTCCAATAGACCATAACAGGGCAGACTGCCATCGCAAAGAAGCATAATCTTCCCAGCGAAACTCGGTTCCATCCAATGGCGGCAGATTTCCAACAAGAAAATTTCCCTGTACATAAGTACAAATCAGCAAACCAAAACCAAATGCGGCTCCCATCTGATAGATCTTTCTATGCAGGAAAAATAAAATTACCATAAATATGCTTAAAACAAAAGCAGCGATCACAAACATCCCGGCTGTAAGCGGCAGCAGCGTGTATAAATCAAACCAAAATTCTTCCTGATTGTTAAAATACAGATCCAATGGCGCAAAAATACATAATAAAAACGCGATTGCAATAGAAATCACTATCCCTGGCAAAACTTCCCGAACTTCCGCTTTTTTGTATTTTTGTATTCTTCCCGGTAAACGCATTGCAAAAATTACAAGCAAAATCATACCCAGGCTTATCCAATGGTATTTCCGCGTCAGCGTATCGGCTGCATTGATAACAATCTGGTCTGTTTTTACAGAAGCCTCACTTTTTGATACCAGATCAAACCTTACCTTACTGACATTTGTTAATCCTTTTTTGTCATTTGCCATAATCTGGTTTTTCCCGCTGTGAATGTAAAAGGATTCATGTATCCAGGTGCCGTCTGCAAGCACAAAATGCAGCTGCGCCCAGGTGCCTTCCAGGCTTACTGACTCTGTCATAATTTCTACCGATTTGATATTCATTGTTTCCGGCAAGGCATAGTCTATCCACGGGTCAGATGATTCGCTCCTCAGGCTTCCATCTTCCATCTGAACAAAATCCTTTAGATTCTCTCCATGATCCCCGTATAATTCCTCTCTTTGAAGCCGCAGCTGCGGATACTGTCTGATCGTATCCGCCACACAAATCCTGTCATACAAAATGACAGCTGCAAGGATTACTATCCCTGCCATTATGATTCTTGATTTCGTTCTTTTCAGCGTCGCCCATCCTTTCATCCTTTCCATCCTTTTCCTTCTGCATATATTCCAGCATGCTGCATTCATCCCTTGTTTCTTCCTGACCGAACTTTTAAAAACAACAGATATATCGGTTTTACTGCCTGCCTGCACTTCCTGCGAATACCATCCAGCCAAAAGTCATAGCCTTTTTTTCTGCAAAGCAGCCTGTTTTCAAAATAGCATTTTGCTTTCCATACGTCCTCACATTCCTGCTCCCTTTCCTCCAGTGTCAGATAAGCCGTATAAAATTCTTCCGCGAATTTCCCCTGTTCTTTTAAAACCTCAGACATATGCATATGCCGTCTCGATAACAAATCATCTGACATCAGCTCTAAAATCTCTGTCTGCATCTTTTGAATCATGTTTTGAACCGAAAACTCACCGACTGCCTTCTGCCGACAGTTTTTGCAACACGTTTTATAAAGCTGTTCATCTTCCAAAAGCAATAAAATTGCATTGGTAAACTCTTCAATTTCTCTGCGGTCATAAGTTCGATTGTCTATCCCGGTTACTTCATCCTGTCTGCTTGGAATGAGTCTGCCGACAGTACTGTCGATCAGATCTTTTTGTCCGCCGACGTCACTGCTGATGACAGGAACTCCCATTGCGCATGACTCATACGCTGTCAGCGCAAGCCCTTCCTTCAGCGAACAGATTAACGTAATCTTGGCATCCCGATAGCACTCTTTCATCCTGTCAACTCTGCCGATGCAAATTACAGCATGATCAAGCTTTCGGTCATGCACTGCTTTTTTCAGTTCATCCTGCTGTTCTCCGTCTCCTACTGCCACAAACAGTACATCTTTGTTTTTCCGGCAAACGTTTTGTGCAATTTCAAGCATTAAAAATGGCCTTTTTTGCGGATGCATACGACATGGAAACAAAACGATCTGCTTATGGTACGGTATATGTAATCTTTCGTACAGATAACCTGGTTTTACGGCATTTCTGTCAAACTCCTTTATATCTACTCCGATATACATCGTCTTTACGCTGTCTGCATTTCTTCCAAATCTTTGCAACATCACCTCTCTGGTAACGCTGTTGCACACATAAGTCCTGTCAAGCATTCCTCCCAACATTCCTGAAATTCTTGCATAGCCTCCTGCTTTCCAATACCATTCCTCCATATGTACATAATCAATGATGCAGATATGTGGAAACTGTTTTCTTAACCATGGCAGCATATAGTATCCTTTATAAGAATTGGTTACAAAAACAACATCCACCGAGCGCGTCTTAATATAATAACTCACAAAATCCAAATCATACGCCGGATCTAAAAAATCTGGAAGATGAAAAACCTTATCTGTATAACGGGTAAATTTCTGCTGCCAGTTATTTTCCGACTGCACAGTTGTAATAATGCTGATGTCATATGTCTGTTTCGAAATTCCTCTGACAAACTCCAGATTAAACCGGTCAGAACCGCCAAGCATCATCCATGGTATCAGCATCAAAATATGTATTTTATCACTTGTTATGACATATTCATCTGAAAATGGGCAGGGTTTCGGTTCATAATAGGGCTCTTTGGTCTTAACGAGCGGATACTCTTTCGCCTTTACCGTTCCATCTGCATGCTTTGCAGCTTCTTTTATAATCTTTTCTGCAAACTTTTGTTTTTCAGGGTTTTTGTGGATTTCAGACAGCATGCCGTTTTCCAATCGACGGTACCAAAACAAATATCCGCCTAAATGCACTGGTCTTTTACTGTCCGCAAGCATCTCCAGCCAACATCTCCAATCTTCAAAATATGACTGTTTTTCCACCTTATAACCGCCAATTGTCTGTATATCCTTTTTTCGAATCGCCGCAGAATAGTTTAGAAAATTATAGGTTTTTAATTTTTCTGCATCCCAGGGATAATTCCATAAATACTCTTTTTCCCCAAATCCAACGCTGCATGTATAGCACCATGACGCATCCGGATTGTAGTATAATCCCCAGAATAAATATTCCAGATACTGAGGTTCTATCAGATCATCTGCATCCAAAGGCACGATAATATCCGTGCAGGACTGTTTGATACCAACATTTCTGGCATAGGACAATCCTTTGTTTTCCTGATGGATAAGCATAACCCTGTCATCTGTTTTTGCCAGTTCACATAATAATTTCACGTCTTCTGGTCTCGTGGTTCCATCATTTACAATGATCCACTCAAACCATGGAAATGTCTGGTTCATAACGGAATAAAAAGTTTGCCTGAAATAAGCGCCGGCATTATAAAAAGCCGTAATCACTGTCATTAATGGCTTCGCATCTGACTTTGTTCTATCGGTATACAGTTTTTTTCCCGGCTGCAGACTATAATCAAACTCCATGTTTCCCCCTGCCTTCATCTTCTGATCAAATATCCAGATGCATAAATACGATCATTCTCCTCAAAACCGGATGTTCCATGATTTTACGCATTCTGTCTTTCTCATACTTTATCTTTTCCTCCAGGCTGTGCACTCTGGCATCTTTTTCTTTGATCTTTGTTTCCATTTCTTCACATTTTTCCGCGAGATAACACTTTGCCTGCGTCAGCTCTTCACACCAGTCTTTCAGCTCTTTGCACTGGTCTTCCAGCTCTTTGCACCAGTCTTCCAGCTCTTTGCGCCAGTTTTTCAGCTGCTCATTTTCCTTGCGGTGAGCATCGTTTTGCTTTTCAAGCCAGCATTTTGCCGCCCATATTTCTTCGGACTGTTCCACTGACTGCAGATATCTTTCTGCCAGTTCACTGTCACTGACCGCATACTGGCACTTTCTGCACAAAATACGTTCTGTCTCTTCTGCCATATTTCTTCGGATTTTATTCGCTTCCCTGCCGTTTATAATATCCTCATAACTGTCAAAAAGCAGATTCCCCATGATATGTTCCATTCCGTAATCCATGCAGCAAAGCACAACTGTTCCATCCGGCAGCAGCACGTTATGATCCGGATTTCTGCCGCAGGCATTACAGTAAATTTGTCCTGTCATCTCCTGATGCGGTACTTCGTCTGTATGCAGATTGCCCGCGCGGTCGTTTGCCTGAAACGTATCCTCCTGTTTCCAGTCGCTGGTGATCAGCCTTAGTACCCGCTCATCCATACTCCCGTGACAGGAGATGCTGGCCAGGCAGGAAACATCTTTCTCCATCAATTTTTTCAGTACCGCCAAATACTCCTTGGTTACTTCTATCCTTGAATTTTGGTCAGCATCCGGAACATGCAGCACAAACTTATAGATATCTATTTGTGACAATGCTTCGACGTCTTCCTCCCGCATGCCTTTCAGTGTCGTATAGATTCCTATTTTATATCCGCGCTGCGCCGCGTATTTTACCATTTTTGTGCATTCCGGATTCAGCCACGGTTCGCACATGCCCGCAAAATCAATCATAACCTCCGCCGGCAGTTTATCCAGACATGTCTGAAATGTGGTAAATGACAAATACTCCGGCCTGTCTGCCTTTTTAAAATATTCTGATACAAGAACCTTTTGCGGGCAGAATCTGCAGTTTATGCTGCATCCTATTTTTGTTGTAATCTCCATCGCCGCCATATCAGTCAGCATCCCTCCAATTTTTATACAGCCGCAGCGCAAGCTCCCTGCGGCTGCTTCCCTGCGGCAGCAGTCTTTCCATCATTTTTTCCGCTATGACAAACACCGCAAATGCTCCCCGGCCGCATGCCTCTTCTGCCAGTTCCAGTCGGTACAGTTCCTCCGGCAGCCGTCCGGCCTGCTGCAGCTGGAATGACTTTGCATGCCGTTTTTTAATCATGGCCTGATCGTGCTGCAGTTTTTCCAGTTCCCGTTCCATATGGCTTAACAGCCTGTCTGTCGTAAATCCCTGTACAATCTTTCTCCTGCAGTTTGTACTGCATGTTTGATAATACTGCGGATCTGATAACAGCTTTAGAATCGCATCCGCATATTCCTTTACCTCTTTTGGATCGTATGTTTTATTGTCAAAATCACTGCTTTCCTTCTGCCGCATCCGTATCAGCTTCCCGACCGAATCGTCGATCAGATCTTTCTGACCTCCTACATCGCTGCTGACCACAGGCGTTGCCATGGCACAGGATTCATATGCGGTAAGAGACAGTCCCTCTTTTACCGAACAGATCAGCGTCACGGACGCATCCTGATAACACAGCGGCATATGTTCTGTCTTACCGATACAGACGACATTTTTACGCATCCGGCGTCTTATAATCGCTCGTTTTAACGCTTCTTTCTGCGGTCCGTCTCCTGCCACGACAAACAATGCATCCGGACGTTTTTCACAGACTTTCCGCGCAATGGCAAGCATCAGAAATGGACGTTTCTGCGCGCAGATTCTGCACGGAAATAAAATAATCGGGCGCTTTTTAGAAATGTTTAATTTCTGGTACAGACATCCCGCTGTTACCCTTTTTGGATCAAACCGCTGTTCGTCGACCCCGATATACATGGTGTCCACGCTTTGCGGATGCCTCTGAAAACAACGAATCATGACCTGTCTTGTCGCGCTGTTACATACATAGGTCTGATCCAGCAAACTGCCAAATACCCCTGACAGTCTTGCAAAGCCGCCGTCTTTCCAGTACCATTCTTCCATATGGACATAGTCTGCGATGCACAGATCCGGAAACTGCTTTCTTAACAGCGGAAGCATATAATATCCGAGGTATGAATTTGACACGAACAGCGTACGAATCTTCCTGGTCCGTATATAATAGCTGACAAATTCCACGTAATGCTCCGGATCCAGAAAATCAGGCAGATGAAATATTTCATCGGTATCGTTTAAAAAATGGCTCTGCCATTCATTTTCTGACGGAACAGTCGTTAAAATGCTGATCCGGTATCCGCGCCTGGTAAGTCCTGCTGTCAAATCCAGGTTGAACTTGTCCGCGCCTCCCATAACCATCCACGGCACAAGCATTAACACGCGGTGATCGCCGCGCTGTTTTGTTTTTTCCCACACACAGTAATCGTCCCACTGTTCCATGGATTCCGGCCGGTAATAGGGATTTTGGGTTCGTTTTGCAGCAGACGGCCCGCACAAATATCCTTTCAGACGCTCTGGGCATTCCTGATATGCCCGCTTTCTGACAGCAGCCATGGAACGCAGCTCATAATCTTTTAGCATCGTCTTTGCCTTCCGCTGTTTTCGTAACCGGTATTCCCGGTTTTTAAACAATGCGGCATCGGCATCACACCATGCTGCATCTTTATGAAAATACAATCCAAAATACGTATATTCCAAATACTGCGGCGCGGGCATGTCTCCGGCATCCAGCAGCACCACAATCTCTGTCCTGGCCAGCCGAAGTCCCGCATGCCTGGCCTTCGCAGCTCCCCGATGTTTCTGACGGTACACCGATATCCGCTCATCCATCCGTACATACCTGCTTAGAATCTCTGTTTCTGTATCCGCGCTGCCGTCATCTACAATCAGCCATGCAAACCATGGAAATGTCTGACGCGTTACCGCTTCAAATGTCTGTTTCAGGCGGCTGCCGGCCTGATAAAAAGGGGTAACAATCGTTACCAGCGCTTTTTTTCCCTCTGGCTGCGTTTTACTGCCTTCCATACTCCTCACAGACCTCCTTTGCCTTTCCTGAACGCACAACGGTTCCTTTCTCCAGCCACAGCGCATGACTGCATAAATGCATCACGGACTGCATATCATGCGATACATACAAGAGCGTCGTTCCTGCCGCAAGCATCTGCCGCATGCGTTCCTCACATTTTTTCTGAAACAGAAAATCTCCAACAGAAAGCGCCTCGTCACAGATCAGAATGTCCGGACGGACCATCGTCGCGATTGCAAATCCGAGCCTTGCGGCCATGCCGGACGAATAATTTTTAATCGGCATTTCCAGAAATTCCCATAGCTGCGCAAAGTCCACGATCTTTTCAAAATGCTGTTTCATAAAGTCTTCGGAATAACCAAGCAGCGCGCCGTTTAAAAATATATTCTCCCTTGCGGTCAGCTCCCCGTCAAAACCCGCGCCCAGCTCGATCAGCGGCGCCAGTGTTCCTTTCACATGCACGTCTCCTTTACAAGGTTTTAAAATGCCGCAGATGAGTTTTAACAGCGTGGACTTACCCGATCCGTTCGTACCGATAATGCCCCATGACTGCCCTGCCCTTACGGTCAGGCTTACGTCTTTTAATGCCAGAAATTCGCGGAACATCAGTTCCTTTTTCACCAGACGGATGACATATTCTTTCAGATTGTCTACCTGCTGCGCCGCCATATTAAACCGCACGGATACGCCGGATACATTGATTACTATGTTCTCCTCCATTGTCATCTCCTAAATATATAGAATAAATCTGTCCTGCGACTTTAAAAACGTCCAGGTGCCGAACAAGAGGAACCCAAGCGCCAGCAAAAACCCATACGCTAAAGACGCAGCGTCCGGCAGAGACTGATACAGGACCACCTGACGAAACTGCGTAATATAATGGTACATCGGATTGCACAGGCGAATGCCCTGCTGTATCGTCTCCGGCAGCAGGCTCATCGGATAAAAAAGCGGTGTAAGGTAAGTCCACGCGGTAATCCATACCGCGTAAATATACTGTATATCCCGAAAAAACACTGCCCCCTGCGCCAGAAAAAGTCCCAGTCCCAGAGAAAACACATACAGCTGCGTCAATATTACCGGAATGAACAACATCGCAGGAGAAAAACGCACCCGACTCGCGATCAGCACGATCGCCATGGCTCCCATCGCAAACAGCAGATTGACCAAAGAGCTTGTAACCTTTGACAAGGTAAAAATATACTTTGGCACATAAACTTTTTTTAACAGCGCCGCATTCCCCGTAATCGAAAAAATCGCCTGATTCGTCGCCTCGGACATAAAGTTAAACAGCGTCTGCCCGATGATCAGATATGCCGGAAAATTCTCAATATCCGAACGGAACATATGGGAAAACACCAGCAGCATGACAAGCATCACCAGCAGCGGATTCAGCACGCTCCACAGATAGCCGAGAAAACTGCGCCTGTATTTTAATTTGATATCCTTTAACACGAGCTGTTTTAAAAGATGGCGAAATCCATACAGCCTTTCCAGCCTTCCTCTCATCTGATCCATCGTTCTTTCCTTTCTGTGCAAATCATGCTCACTGGTTTTTCATTTATGATCACCGCTGTGAGAAACGCGCCGCCCGGTATTTTTGCATGAGCCAGACAGGTACTGCACCTGCGGCAAATGGTTTCAGGACATACCGGAAATGTCCTTTCAAAATGCCCAGTCTTTGAAATCCCTCGTACCGGACTCTGGCTTCATGAAAACGGTAACGGTATTTCCGCCTGCGGTAGGAGTCTTTCTCTTCCCGATATTGAAATAAAACCTCCTGCAGATTATAGCCCCGGTATCCTTTTGCATACATTCTCATAAACAGTTCGTAATCCTCTGCCCGGATTACGGCCGGATCCTGCCTGTATCCATGCAGTTTTTCCAGTATGTCTTTGCGCATGCATACGGTCGGATGTATAAACGGAGATGTATCCAGAAAAGACTCTTTGACCGGTATTTCCTCCAGCCTGCGCACGCCCCAGATCCCCTGCTCTCCAATCATATACGCGCTGCATCCTGCCATCGCATACTCTTTATGCTCTTTTAAAAAACGCATCTGCTCCTCCAGCCGCCTTTGCATGGCAATATCATCCGCGTCCATTCTTGCAATATATGCTCCTGTGGCATGACGCAGACAGCGGTTTAACGTATACGCAAGCCCGTGATTACGTTTATTGCGCAGCAGGCGGATTCTGCCGTCTTTTCTGCAGTATTGTCTCAGCCACATGTAAAATTCCATTTCGGAGCCATCATCACAGATAATAAACTCAAAGTCCTGAAAGGTCTGATCTAAGATCGAATCAATGGCAGCGGCCACATATGCTTTTTTCCGCTCATTATAAGTACCCATCAGCACAGATACCTCAGACATTGCCCGTTCTCCTTTTTTCCTTCTGCCCTTTTTCCTGCCGCCCGCTAAAATAACGCATAAATACGATACATTCGCCTCAGCACTGCCTGCTTGTCATACTGTTTTGCTTTTTCCCGGTTTCGTTTTCCATATGCCGCTCTTAACTCCTTGTCCTCCATCAGCTGCTGCAGCGCTTTTAAAAGCTGTTTTTTATTTTCCGGCGGATACAGTATCCCGCCTGGCATCTGACCCGGCAAGGCACCGATCAGCTCCCGGTTCCCCCGAATGTCAGAAACAACGCATGCCAGACCGGCAGCCATCGCTTCCAGAAGCGCGACCGGCAGTCCTTCCTGCAGGGAAGGAAACACAAACAGATCCGCAGCCTGATAAAAATCACCCACATGTTCCACAAATCCCGGCATTCGGATCTGCCTGCTGATCCCAAGCGCTTCCGCCTGCCGCATCAGCCGGTGTTTCAGCGCTCCCTGCCCGCAAATGACATAGCAGATATCCGTTCTGCCAAGCTCCGCCAGCGCCTTTATCACAAGCTGATGGTTTTTGCGTCTGCTAAGCTCGCCTACCGACAGCAGCAGTACCGCGTCCTGCGGTATGTGATACTTTCTGCGGCATTCGTTTCGTGCCGAAGCTTTGCATTCCACAGCGCTTTTGATGCCTATGCCCGGAATATAAAAGATTCTTCCAGCCTTAAGATGACGCTTCGCAAACCGGTAGTCCTCTTTATTTACCGTAATCAGCGCATCCGTCCAGCGTGCAAGCGCTTTTTCCGCCGGATAATACAGCAGCCAGTTTTTGACAGGCGCACCTTTGTAAAAATGAAATCCATGAGCCGTATAGATCACCCGTATCCCCCGTTTTTTTGCCGCCAGCCGCGCCAGCGCGCCTCCAACCGGAGAATGGCAGTGTATCCATGCAAACGGATACGCTGCTGTCAGCACCATCAGCTGCCGGAATGCCCTGCGGCAGTTTTTGATGCTTTTGCCGCGCACATCTATCGTTCTTGGACAATCCCACTGATGTATGATAACCTGCCGCTTTTGCAGCTGTTGTTTCAGCTTCCGCAGGCGGGCTTCGTCACACGTATTGCCTTCTTTAAAATTACAGGCTACATGCACTTGATAACCCATGTTTTGCAGCAGACGGATATTCGGCATATTAAACTGATCAATCATGGATGCTACCGATGCAAGCATCAGCACACATTTTTTTTCATGCTTCATTCATAATCTCCGCTACCGACTTCATAATCCTTATATACATCGCATAGCTGTCCGTCATCTTATCCGAAGGACTGCACATATTCAGCATGGCGCCTGACGGATTCTCATTCCCATTTTTGCATGGCTGCTCATGAACTGTCCTCTTTTATAAACTGAATTGTCAATCCATACTCTTTCATTGCAGCTTTTTGCTCTTCTTTAAGCAATGTTTCAATTAACTTCCTCCCAAGATCAAACAATCATTAAAAAGCTGTGCTCTCACACACCATCTTTATTACAGCTTAACGCACCTCCTGAAGCCTTGCCCGAAGCCGTTCGATCTGTTCCTCTGCATCTGTCCTTGGCGTATTATAATAAAGCAGTTTTTCCTCTGTTGTCATATGCTTTGTTACTTCATAATTTCGCTCACGAATTTTGTGTATATCCTCAATTGTAAAATCCGGACTGATTTCCAATGTGCCTGTCATAATTCCTCACCTCCCAATAATACCGACGGATTCATAATATCAATATCTTTATAGCTTTCCAGATGTGTGATTGCCCGCACACCCTTAATTGTTTTTATATTTACAATGTGCTTAAAATTCCATGATAATTTACTGTTTTCTATTATATTTACATCTCTTGACAAGGGCACACAGCCCATAGTCAAGTGCGATGGATAGTTGAAAGTCAGATTTTCCACTCAATAGCGACACATTCACCCGT
>CAOKJJ010000087.1 GCA_948468465.1 uncultured Eubacterium sp.
AAGATGAAAATCCGACTGTAAAAGGAAATATGCGGGATGTAGCAACGCTGAATCAGTTACTTGTGCTTGCGAATCTGGAAAGCGCATATATTGCGCTGACCGTATGAAAATGTAGTGGCTGGATGCTTAACAGCTCAATGGGTTATCTGAACTGTTACTTAAATTATGAAACAGAATTGATTTTTCTTAAAAATTCTTGACAAAAGAAAAAATAACTGGTATTTTTAAATTACTGATCAGGAAACAGTAGAAATGAGGTGATAGAATGAAGCGGGAATTGTTAGGTATCAGAATTAAAATCTGCTTATAATGGCATAGGCATGATAGACTTTTGCACTTGGAAGGATATAAAAATGATTGAACCATCAAAAGAGGACTGGAAATTATACAGACAGAAGATTGCAGAATGGCAGGAACAATATATGGAGAAACTGGTAAAGGAATATGCTGATTATTTATACAGCGATTTGCCTGCATCCACCAAGTTCTGGGAATTGGAAAAAAGGATTAAGAGAGACAGAAAAAAGCCAGGCATTTGTGTTGAGTTAAAAAGATCCAGCATGTTTTGGGATATCGCCGGGTTGGTTTATGATAAGGTTATTTCTATGGATGATCTTGAAGAATTTAGTGACGTGGTAAAAGAAGCAGTAGCGTTGATTTTAAGCAGATAAGGAACTGTACGTAACTTTAGCAATTTGCACCAGGTAAATGGCAAAGTTATTTATTTACAGTTCCTGACTTGAATGAACCAGAAAAGAAACACAATGTCAATTCTGCTGCATGGTATTGAAAATTTGTCACTTTGTTTAATTACTCTTCTGATTGCGATATTCTCGTGGAGTACAGCCAAAATTCCTGACAAACAGCTTTGAAAAATAACTTAAATGATTAAATCCACAGCTAAACGCGATCTCTGTAACACTTTTTTGCGTATTTCTAAGCAGCATACAACTCGTTTTCAGTCTGAACATATTCAAAAATTCCACTGGCGACTGCTGCAGATAGTGTTTGAAAATAAGGCAGCATTTACTGCGGCTTACGTTTCCCGAAGCCGCAATTTCATTTAATGACAGCTGCTCTGCATAGTTCTGGTAAATAAATGATACCATATTTTTTTGAATTGCCAGATCATTATTTCTGCCGCTTTTGTTATCCTGAATAACTAATTCCCCACATTGCAGCAAGCTGCCCCATAGCTGGAGCATAACCGCGATAACCTGCATTTCATAGGCGTTTGCGGCCTTTTCTTTTAAATAATGGATTTGTTCAAGATATTCTGCGATTTTCCGCCCTCTTGCCTGCGTGGAATGAAAATGAAGGTATTCACAATCAGCATTTTCAATCACAGGCGTAACGTATTTTTGCAGTAATATTTGATTGCTCCCAAATAAAGACGGATGAAATAAAACACATAAAAAGCGGCAGTTCTGTTTTTTATAAGAATAGCCATAGTGCATTTGACGTGCATTGATCATAAGTACATCTTTTTCGTTCAGAACAATTTTCTTGCCATTGATGTAATAGCACATTTTTCCCGACAGCATATAAATCCATTCAATATCGTCATGCCAATGACAGGACGCGCTCATCTCAGGATAAACGGCTAAATCAGCGGTACGAATATACAACGGAATTCCCATCTGTTCATACTGAACAATTTCTGAAAAATCCTGCATGAGTTCAATCGTAATCATTTCCATCCCTGTAATTTCCCCAAAATACGATATTTATACTTTTTAACGACAATTCTGCTAGAAAAAGTATGAAGCAAGCACTATAATTATAACAAAATACAGAGAAAAAACAAGAGAAACAGATGGGGAAAAGAGCGGGACTATGAGAACAGAAAAAAATATTTTTTACAAAAAATTGACAGCATTGGTTTTTCCTATTGCGGTCCAAAATTTAATGACAGCTCTTGTCAGCGCATCAGACGCGCTTATGCTGGGATTTTTAAACCAGACGTCATTGCCCGCCGTATACAGGCATTACAAGCAATACAAATGGGTGAAAAATCTAACTACAAACCAACAATAAGGAGGTACTTATGAACCAAAAAGAAAGAATGCAAAACGGTCTGCCTTATAAGGCATGGCTTGATGGATTGGAAGAAGAACGGGAAGCCTGCAAGCAGCTCATTTATGAATTTAATTTTCTGCCGCCGAACCAAAGAGCCAGGATTCCTGAGATGCTGCAAAAGCTGCTTGGAAAAACAGGGGGAAACGTATGGATAGAGCCGCCGTTCCACTGCGACTATGGATGGAATATTGAAGTAGGCAGCAATTTCTTCGCGAATTATAACCTCACGATTCTTGACGTAGGAAAAGTTACAATTGGGAAAAATGCACAAATCGCTCCCAATGTAGCTATTTATACAGCAGGACACCCTATCCACCCGGAAAGCCGCAATTCAGGTTATGAATACGGCATACCTGTCACGATTGGGGATAACGTATGGATAGGCGGCAATGCCGTCATACTTCCGGGAGTCACGATTGGAAACAATGTCGTCATTGGAGCAGGGAGCATTGTAGCAAAAGATATCCCGGACAATATGATTGCAGCAGGCAATCCCTGCAGCATTATCCGTGAAATAACAGAAGAAGACAGAATCTATTACTTTAGGAAAAGGAAGTTTGATACAGAATCCTGGAATGACATGGAGGAAAACAGAACATGAAAATGGAGCATGCAGCACTGTATGTAAAAGATTTAGAACGCGCAAAAGATTTTTTTACACATTATTTCCATGCAGTGGCAGGGGAAAAATACCATAACCAAAAAACAGGTTTCCAGTCTTATTTTCTTTCTTTTCAGGGAGACTGCAGGCTGGAGATTATGAATAAACCAGAAATGCAAAGCATGGAAAAGCCGCTTGCCCGGACTGATTTTGAAGATAATCAGATTGAGATCACAATATAACGCAGACGTTTTCTTTAAAAATCCGTCATTTTTGCAAAATTGGGGAGTGCAGATCGCGGGAATGATTTGCAGACCGATGCAGCTATATATAAGACACTTCTGTATTTTGCAGAAGTGTCTTTTGAGTGAAAAAACACCTTCCTTATCTTGCATTATTTTTAATATATAGCTTACTGTTTTATTGGATTAAAAGGTAATTTTATGATAACATAAATACAGCTGTTTTTGACAGATATTAAAAAATACATATCTGTACAGATCAAATGAAATGAGACTGATATTATGAATGAAAAAACAAGTACGAAAATAAGCAGAAAAACCGTTTTATGTTATGGGGATTCCAATACGTATGGGTATAATCCTTTAAACGGGCTGCGTTATCCAGAGGATATCCGATGGACGGGAAGACTGAGCAAAATACTGGGAGATAATTATCGGGTAGTTGAAGAAGGATGCAACGGACGGACAACCGTGCATGATGATCCGGCAGACGGCTGGAAAAACGGATTGGATTATCTGCGGCCATGCCTGAATTCTCATAAGCCAGTGGATATTGTTATCTTAATGCTTGGGAGCAATGATTTAAAGCAAACGTTTTGCTTATCTGCAAAGGATATAGCAGCGGGAGCAGAAACGCTGGCAGAAGTGATACAGGATTTCACACTGGAAAAACAGGGGTTTGTGCCCAGCATCATTCTTGTTTCACCGCCGGAAATAGGACCAGGCATTACAAATTCAGATTTTAACTTTGCATTTTCTGCAGATGCCGTAGAAAAATCCAAAGAATTGACAATTTATTATCGTCAGGCTGCAGAAAGAAGAGGATGTATTTTCTTTGACGCTGCGCGGTTTATCCGCCCTTCGGATGCTGATTCCCTGCATCTGATGCCGGAGGCGCATGCTGTTTTGGCTGAGCGGTTAAGCGAAGTTGTCAGATCTTGTTATAATCATAACATCGAAAGGGGATGATAAAGGATGAATTCCGAAAAGCATGCAAATGGGAGTCGCAGGGGCGGCTTTGGCAACAACCATATCGAGAGCAGCCGAATTGCTGCTTACTGTTTTTGAAAATCTGAAAACAGGTGTTGTCCGGGTAAGATGGAAATATTTTCGTTCTGATTTTGTCCGGTTAAAACGGGATTATTACCGTTATACAATGCCAGTATTAGCAAATGAATTAGTGTGGGGCTGCGGCTTTACCATGTTTTCCGTAATTATGGGACATCTTGGGAGTAACGCGGTTGCGGCTAATTCGGTCGCTAATATTGTGAAAAATATTATCGCGTGCGTATGCCTGGGAATTGGCACAGGAAGCGGTATTTTAGTCGGCAATGAACTTGGCAGAGGCAATCTTGACACGGCAAAAAAATATGGCGGCATGCTTTGCAGAATATCATTGATTACCGGGGCTGTTTCCGGACTTTTGATTTTGCTGTTAAGTCCTTTGATTTTGCGGTTTACCACAAGCCTGACGGAGCAGGCACATACCTATCTGCAAATGATGCTGTACATATGCTCCTACTACATGATAGGGAAATCCATAAACTCTACGGTAGTCGCAGGAATTTTTTGTGCAGGCGGAGACACAAGGTTTGGTTTGATATGCGATGCTGTAACGATGTGGATGATCATTATACCGCTTGGAGCAATTGCCGCATTTGTCTTACAGGTTCCGGTATTGGCAGTTTATTTTTTGCTGAATTTAGACGAATTTGTAAAACTGCCCGCCGTATACAGGCATTACAAACAATACAAATGGGTGAAAAATCTAACTAAAAATCAACAATAAGGGAGGAAAACAGAATATGAAAATGGAACATGCTGCATTGTATGTAAATGACATTGAAGATAATCAGATTGAGATAACAATATAGCGTAGAAATTTGTACAGATCAAATAACCTGGGGATGATATTTATGAATGGAAAAATGAGCACAAAAATAAATAGAAAAACGGTTTGGATTACCTGCGGCCATGCCTGAATTCCCATAAGCCAGTGGAGCTTCCTCATTCACAATGTAATCAATATTAATATCCAATACCCAGTCGTAATCAAGGGGCGGGCGTTTCTGTCCGATTCACCGCCAGCCACAACGAGTTCAATGCCATTAAGATATCTTTCAAGGCTAATGGGTTCGATTAATGGCTGTGCGGTAATATTGTTCCACATTGTCCATCAGTCTCTTTACACTCTCAAAACTTTTCAGTATAATATAATTATCATATTGAAAAGGAGTGATAGAAAGGATGGTAGCAGATATTATGACAGATAAACAATTTGACGCTTTAATTTTAGATAGTATCTTTGATCTAATGCACATACGTGATACAACGAATGATGACAAAACAAGAGAATTAGCAAATGAAATGATTAAAAGATATGAGATCAAATTAAGATTAGATACACAAAAATTTTCAACAAATAACTAGTAACAACCATATAATAAAGAGTGTAAAGCCTATGAAATTGCCAAGGGCTTTACACTTTTGGTTTCTCATGGAATACTGGCCGGCTTAATGATATTTTTGTATTGACAAAAGCGACATTAGTGTCTATCATATAAAAAAGACAACAATGTCGCTTTTGAAAGGAGAAATTAATCTATGAAAGAGTTTCAGTTAAGGCCATGGAAAACAGAGGATGCGAAATCATTAGCCAAATCTGCGAATAATCTGCATATCGCCAAAAATTTGCGCAATGCATTCCCTAATCCTTACACATTAGAAGCTGCGGTTTGGTATATTAATGACAGTATTGCCAATGCAGGAGAAAAACAAATCAATGATGCCATTGTGGTTGACGGGCAGGCTGTTGGCAGTATAGGAATATTTGTAAAAGATGATGTATATGAAAAGTCTGCGGAACTTGGCTATTGGCTTTCGGAGGATTACTGGCGCAGAGGCATCATGTCAAAAGCAGTTGGGATCATTTGTCAGGAGGCGTTTGAAAGATTTGATATTATCCGGATATTTGCCGAGCCATTTGCTGATAATGCAGGTTCAAGGAGGGTTTTAGAAAAAGCGGGTTTTACCTGTGAGGGTACAATGCGGAACGGTGTTTACAAGAATGGGGAAATTCATTCATACTGTATGTATTCTGTTTTGCGGGAGGAATTTACTGTCTGATATGGGGGAAAAAGGAGCGAAGACAAAGGAAACAATCCGCCGGCAGGCATACCGGTTATTTGCTGAAAAAGGTTTCAAAGCGGTAACAATGACTGATATTTGTGAAAAAACAGGGTTAAGCAGAGGAGGGCTTTATAGATATTACTCTGGAACAGAACAGATTTTTTCGGAAATTCTTTCAGAGGAATATGTGATCGCGGACCGCATTGAAAGAAAGGAAAAGGCAAGCGCAATACTAGAAGATATGCTTGGAGCGATAAAGGCTGAAATTATGGATAAGGAGCTGTCTTTAAGTCTTGCGATTTATGAATATGCCAATCTGGGAAATGAGGAATTTTTTTCCCGTATCAATGACAGGGCAAAAAAACGATGGATCAGCCTGTTGGAGTATGGAATAGAAACGAAAGAGTTTAGGGAGGTTGATACAGGACAGATTTCTGATTTGATTTTGTATTATTACCAGGGCCTGAGAATGTGGTCAAGAGTTATTCCGTTTGACGGGCAAGTCGCGGAGCATTATGTAAAAACTGTGAAACAACTGCTGTTAAAGGAATAAAATCCTAACCTGGATGAACCAAAAAATAGAAAGATATTGAATTCATAAAAGCGATTCGGTATAATGTCTGCAAAAAGAAAAACAAGAAAAAGAGGATAAGCATGAAATTTGTTCACATCTCAGATCTTCATATCGGAAAACGTTTGAATGAATTTTCATTGATCGAGGATCAGATTTACATATTAAATCAAATATTGGAGATTGCAAAAACGGAGCAGGCAGACGGCGTTTTGATTGCAGGTGATATTTATGATAAGCCAGTTCCTTCCGCTGAAGCCGTAAAAGTGTTCGACCTGTTTTTAACGAAACTTGCCGACTGCGGAATCAAAGTATTTGCGGTAAGCGGAAATCATGATTCGCCGGAGCGCATTGCATTTGGAGCGCAGCTGATGAACGGCAGAGGTGTTTATGTATCGCCTGTCTATGATGGAAATACCGCAAAAATAACGTTGACGGATGCATACGGAGAGCTGGACATTCATTTGCTCCCGTTTATAAAACCTGCGATTGTACGTCATGTTCTGGAAAAGAATTCGGAAAAAGATCGGGAAGAAAATCCAGAAGAAAAAGACCGGGAAAAGCTGCCGGAAAGTTATCATGACGCGGTGGCAATGGCTGTACAAAGGATGCACATTGATGCTGAAAAGCGAAATATTCTGATCGCGCATCAGTTTGTGACAGGCGCCGGCAGATGTGACTCCGAAGATATTTCTGTTGGCGGGATAGACCAGGTGGATGCGGAAGTGTTTGATGCTTTTGATTATGTCGCGCTTGGACATATCCATAGTCCGCAGTTTGTGAAGCGTGAAACAGTGCGTTATTGCGGAACGCCATTAAAATACTCTTTTTCAGAAGCAGCACAGGAAAAAGCGGTTGCGGTAGTCGAATGCAGAGAAAAAGGGCGGATTTTGCTGCATACAGTTCCGCTGACGCCTCTCCATGATATGCGTACGATACGCGGTACTTATCTGGAGGTTACGGCGCGTCCGTTTTATGAGCATACGGATACATACGATTATGTGCAGATTACGCTGACGGATGAGGAAGATGTACCAGACGGGCTGTCGAAGCTTCGAATCATTTATCCGAATTTGATGCAGCTTGTTTATGACAACACCCGTACGAAACAAAACCGTATGCTGGAAGTCACCGCGAGTGCAGAGAAAAAATCAGAACTGGAATTATTTGAAGAGTTTTATGAACTGCAGAATAACCAGCCAATGAGCCAGGAACAGGCAGCGTTTGTCAGACAGTTTATGGAAGAAAACCATTTATAGAGGTTTGAATATTTGAACGGCAAAGGAGTATACTATGAAACCTGTAAAGCTTATCATGAGCGCTTTCGGCCCATATGCCAGCAGGACAGAAATTGATTTTGAACAGTTTGGAGGCAGGGGACTGTATTTGATTACAGGAGATACCGGAGCGGGAAAGACGACGATTTTTGATGCTATCGCGTTTGCGCTGTATGGAGAAGCCAGCGGAGAGGTGCGTCGGGCGGATATGTTTCGCAGCAAGTATGCCAAGGAAGATGTGCCGACACTGGTTACATTTACCTTTGATTACCGTGGAAAACGGTATACGGTAAACCGCAATCCGGAATATATGCGTCCCAAAGGCCGTGGAAAAGGATATACGCTTCAAAAATCAGAAGCAGAGCTGATCTATCCGGATGAGAGAGATCCTGTTACAAAGGCAAAGGAAGTGACACGGGCGATCACACAATTAATCGGACTGGACCGCAGGCAGTTTACACAGATTGCGATGATTGCACAGGGGGATTTTCAAAAACTTTTGTTAGCCGGCACGGAGGAGCGGATCGGTATTTTCCGCCAGATTTTTAAAACGGGCATATATCAAAAGCTGCAGGAGCAGTTAAAGGCGGCGGAAAAGATTCAATGGCGGGCATACGAGGAATTAAAACGCAGTATCCATCAATATATGGACAGCATACTCTGCAGTGAAGATACTCCGGCAGCAGAAAAAATGCGGCAGCTGCGCAAAGGGAAATTTGACGGACAGGTTGCGGAAGGCCTGGAATTATTGGAACAAATGTGTACCGAAGATAAAGCTGCCCTGCTGGAACTGGAACGGCAGACCGACTTGCTGGAGGAAAAGATTCAAAAAGAAGACCAGCTGATTGGAAATATTCATAAAGTAAAAGAACAGCAGGCAGCGCTGGCGGAAAATAAACGTTTATTAGAACAGCAGCAGCCGGAACTTGAGGCTGCGGCGGAACGTCTGCGGCAGGCGTGGCAGGACGCAAAACAGTGTGATTTGCTTGCGCTTTCGATCAGGGAACAGCAGGAGCATCTTTGTTTATTTGACCAGCTGGAGCAGGAAAAAGAGCTGCAGCAAAAACAGATCAGGCAGTTTGAAGCGGATTCCAAACGCTGTAAGGAACTTGGGGCAGACAGACAGCAATTAGGGCAAAAAATGGATGCTGATTCCGAAGAACTGAAAAAACTTGCGCAGACAGGGGAAGAAAAACAGCGCCTGGAACATCAAATATCTGAGCATCAGTGCAGCAAAGAGCAGATTGTCCGGCAGAAAAAAGAACTGCGGCACGAAGCAGATCAGCAATTGCAGATACAGGACAAGCTTGCGGCTGAGAAAAAAAATGAGGGGAATATCGCGCAAATACTGGAAGATATCAGCACGCAGATCAGGCAGCTGAACGACTGTGATGCATTGTTATCCCAGGCGGAAACGCTCAGGCGCAGCCTGGGGGAGCAGGACAGCCTTTTAAAACAGGAAGCGCAGGAGCATGCAAAGAAAAAAGAGGAAATCAGCCAGACAGAAAAAGCCTGCAAAGAACATAAAACACAGGCAGAAGCACTGGCAGTAAAAGAAGCGCAGCGCAATACGCAGTTAGAACAGCTGAAAAACGCGGGCGAATCAGAAATACAGGCCAGACACAGTGCGGCAGAAGCATCGGAAAAGCTGCGGACATTTATAGAACAAAGCCAGAGTATGGCAGCGCTTATGAATGAACAAAAGCAGTGCAGACATGCATATGAACAGGTGCAGATACAGTGCGCAAATCATCAGAACCAGCTGGATGCATGGAAAACAGAATGGGAAGCGATGGCAGATACAGACTCTGATATGTTAAAATTGGAGCAGCGGAAAAAAGAACTGGCAGAACAGAAAAAGACATGCAAAGAGCTGTTGCGGAAACTGGAACAGACGAAACAAAGAGAGGCGCAGCTGCAGCAGGCACAGGAGGAATACTGCACAGCCGCAAAGGAAAAAGCAGAGGCAGCGCTTTGCTATCAGGAGCTGGAACAGCGTTTCTTGAACGCCCAGGCGGGACTGTTGGCACGAGGGCTGACGGATGGGGCAGCATGTCCGGTCTGCGGCTCCGAACACCATCCGCGTCCGGCCCAGGTGCCGGATACGGTGCCGGAAAAAGAAGAACTGGAATATGAAAAAAAACAGCTGGATACAGCGGCTATGAAAGCAGAGCGGTTAAGTGTACAGGCCGGACATTTCGCAGAGCGGCTGGCAGAGCAAAAGCAATCCACAAAGGAACTGGCGGAGCAGTTATTTCACACTGAGGTTTCAGATGATATTATAAAACTCAGCGAAATGCTTTTAGAAAAACAGGCACGGATAAAGGCAGAAGAAAAAGAATGGAATGCCGCGGTGAAAAAAGCGCAGGCAGATCAAACGCGGAAAGAAGAACTCGATGCGTGTTTGAAACATGCACAGGCCAAACAAAAAGAACTGGATCAGTTATTACAGCAAAAGAGCCAGGAATCTGCGGCTGCAGCCGGCATGCTGGAAGAAAAACAAAGGCAGTTTGCACACATGCAGAAACAACTGCAGCTGCCAGAAGATTTGATTGGTGATTTGATTAGTGATCTGACTGGTGATCTGATTGGTGATCTGACTGGTCATCACGAAAAAATACAGGCATATCTGCAGCAGGTTTCCAGTCAATGTGAACAGCGGCTAAAACAGGCACAGGCAGATAAAAAACGTTTGGAACAGCTGCAGCAGCAGGCTGGACAGGAAGAGGCAAAAAAGCAGGAAATCAAACAGCAGATCAGCTTCGAACAGGAGAAGTTAGCTGAGCTAAGCGGACAGGAAAAAACGCTGCAAAAGCAGCTGTTAAGAGAAATGCTAAAAGCAGCAGCGATTTTGGAAGATGCAAAAAAATATATGTCTTTGCCGCGGATTAATCAAACGCTTCCATCTGCAGAATATGCGCAGATGGAACTGGCGGATTTACGGGACAGCATACAAGCTTATAAGCAAAGTCTGCAGTGCTGTATCGAAAAGCTTACCGAAGAGATTCAAAGCCGTGAATTGCTGCAGACTCAAAAACAAAAGGAAGAGGAGAAGCTGACAGCTAAGCGAAAGCTGCTGCAGGATTTGGAAAAGGATCTGGAGGTAGTTAAAAACAGGAGAAGCGAAAAGAATAAGCAGCTGTTTCATAGCCTTTCCCTTTCTCATCCGCAGTTTATCCGCCAATCGGCAGAGGAAACAGGAGAGGAAGACGCGGCGGAAGTAAGCGTACTTTTGGCAGCGGATTTCACGGAGCAGGATCTGGAGAAAAAGCTGTCGCTGTTATCCGTTCAGTTTTCTGATAACGAGGAAAAGCTGTTAAGAAAGCAAAATCTGGAAGCACAGATTCCAAAACAACAGGAAAAGCTGCAGCAGCTTACGGCGGAAATGCAAAAAACCGAGATTGCCTTAGAACGTCAAAAAACACAGAATCAGGCCAGGGCGGATAAGATAACCGAATTGTTAAAACAGCTGGGAACGGAACAAAAAGAACAGGCAGAAGAAAGAATAAGGGCCCTGCGTGAACAGAAAAAAATCTTAGAAGATGCATTACTAGAAGCGCAAAACCATGATACAGACTGCCGGACGAAAACAGAGCGGCTTCTGGCATCTGTTGAAACACTGCAAAGGCAGCTGCAGGATGCGGGAGAGGCAGGAACGGTTCCGGAAGAAATGGTGGCGGAAAGAAAAGGAAGGCTGTTGCAGGAAAAAGCAGAATTAAGAAAGAAAAGAGATCAGAAAAAACATGCATATTCTGTGAACCAGGACATTTATGACAAAGTAAAGGAAAAGCAGGGAGACATTATCCAGGTGGAACATAAGTATACGTGGATGCGTGCCTTGTCAGATACCGCAAACGGTACGCTGAAAGGGAAGCCCAAGATTGAGCTGGAAACCTATGTCCAGATGGCATATTTTGACCGGATTCTGATACGTGCGAACCGCCGGCTGCTTACGATGAGCAGCGGACAATATGAGTTAAAGCGGGAGGAAGGCAGCAGCAATTTAAAAGGAAAGGCGGGCCTGGAGCTTTGCGTGATTGACCATTATAATGCGACCGAGCGCAGTGTAAAGACATTATCCGGCGGGGAGACTTTCGAGGCATCTTTGTCACTGGCGCTGGGGCTGTCAGATGAGATTCAGTCTTATGCCGGAGGGATTCAAATGGATTCTATGTTTGTAGATGAAGGATTTGGTTCCTTAGATGAAGAAGCGCTGAGCCAGGCAATGAAGGCGCTTGTGCATTTAACAGAGGGGAACCGTCTCGTAGGTGTGATTTCACATGTTTCTGAACTGAAAGAACAGATCGAGCATAAAATGATTGTTACCAAGTGCAGAGAAAAAGACGGCAGTATCAACAGTGTCGTCAGGATAGAATAAGAACAGGTGTGAGTATGGAAACGATTGCGATTATTGATGATGATATTTATATCGGAGATATGCTGGAAAAAGTGCTGCAAAAGGAAGGATACGAAACGGTACGCGCATACTCCGGAACAGAAGCGTGCATGCTGTTAGAACGCAGCAAACCGGATTTGATTCTGCTGGATCTGATGCTGCCGGGACTGTCAGGAGAAGAGGTTTTGAAAAAGATTCATGGGATTCCCGTTATTGTAGTAAGTGCAAAAGTAGATGTTTCTGACAAAGTAAATCTGCTTTTGCAGGGAGCCTGCGATTACCTGACGAAACCGTTCGATATTCAGGAACTGCTTGCACGGATTACGGTTCAGTTTCGTAATCAAACTGCAGGCAATGAAAAGCAGCTGCTTCGCTGGCAGAACCTGGAGCTGGATGCCGGGACGCATGAGTTATGGGTGTCCGGCCAGCCGGTTAAAATTACAAGGACAGAATTTGCGATTTTAAAACTGCTGATACAAAATCCGCAGCAGGTAGTGACACGTTCTCTGATACTGGAACGCATAAGTATAGATACGCCGGACTGTACAGATAATTCTTTAAACGTGCATATCAGCCATTTGCGGAAAAAACTGCGGGAAGCAGGCGGCGAAGATTATATTGAAGCTGTCTGGGGGATTGGATTTAAACTGAAATCTTAATGATTTCTTTATGATTTTCTTAACAGGTTTCTTAACCTCTGTGTTTTAGTATGCTGCTATAAGATAAAGTGGAAATGGAGGTTAAGAACATGGACTATGTACTTACAACAGAAGCGCTTTCTAAACAGTATGGCCATTTTAAAGCATTGGATGGATTAACCATGCATGTGCCCAAAGGCGCGATTTATGGATTGGTAGGAAAAAACGGTGCGGGTAAGACCACATTGATCCGATTGATCTGCGGACTGCAGCGGCCGACGGAGGGAGACTATTTTTTATACGGAGCCTCAAGCAAGGCGTCTGAGATTGCAGGCTCCCGCAGGAGGATGGGAGCGGTTGTGGAGACGCCGTCCCTGTATTTGCAGCTGTCCGCTGAAGAAAATCTGCGCCAGCAATATCTGAACCTGGGCCGGCCTTCCTTCGAAGGAATTGGGGAACAGCTGGAGCTTGTCGGATTAGCGGATGCCGGGAAAAAGAAAGTAAAAAATTTTTCGCTTGGCATGCGGCAAAGACTTGGAATTGCGGTTGCGCTGGCAGGCGATCCGGATTTTCTTGTGCTGGATGAGCCGGTAAACGGCCTGGATCCGCAGGGAATTGTTGAAATGCGGGAATTGCTCTTAAAGTTAAATCAGGAAAGGCAGATCACGGTACTGATTTCCAGCCACATTTTAGATGAGCTTTCACGTCTGGCGACACATTACGGATTTGTCGATCATGGACATATGGTAAAAGAAATAAGCGCGGAACAGTTAGAAATGGTCTGCCGGAAATGCATTTGCGTACAGGTGTCAGATATGAAGGCATTAGCGCTGGCATTAGATCAAATGGGGATGGAATATGCCGTACATTCAGATACAGAGGCGGATATTTATGGAAGCGTTTCCGTAACAGAATTAGTGATGCGCCTTGCTGAACAGCAGTGCGAAGTCATTCGGATTTATGAGAGGGATGAAAGCCTGGAAAGCTATTACATCCGTTTGCTGGGAGGTGATGTACATGCGTAAATTATTACGTGCAAATTTCGACCGTATCAAAAAATCAAAAGTGTTTTGGGCGGAATTCATACTGCTTTTGCTGTTTGGCCTCGCAATCTTAGTGGATAATTATCGTATGTCGTTTGAATTTGGCGTACCGCGCGCGGATGTTTTGGCGGAATGCCTGTTTCAAAGTGTACTGCTAAGCGGGATTTTTTTTGCCGTATTTTGCAGCTTGTTTGTCGGTACAGAATATGATGAAGGCACGATCCGTAATAAACTGGTCATTGGATGTTCCCGTGTCAGCATTTATTTTTCCAATGTTATTTCCATTCTGGCAGCGGTGGTTTTTCAGTCAGCGACCGCGGTCGGCGCGGTTTTGGCTGTAGGAGTGGTACTGTGCGGAAAGCCGAACATGGAAACAGCGCATTTTTTCCAGCTGTGTGCCGCATTGCTGTTTTTATGTATGGCATATGCATCCATTTATAATTTGTGTGCTATGCTGATAAACAGTAAATCCTATGCTTCCACAGCCAATATCCTGCTGGCATTTGCATTATTATTTCTGGCGGCGTTTCTTATCATGAAGCTCGATGAGCCGGAGATGATCACGCAGTTTGAAATGACTGCAGATGGGATGCCCGCGTTTGGGGATAAAGCACCCAATCCGAATTATGTTTCCGGTCAAAAGCGGGCGGTTTATCAGTTCCTGTTTGATTTTCTGCCAGGCGGGCAGAGTTATCAGATCGGAAACAGCTCCATGCAGGTACAGCTTCTTAAGCATCCGGCGCTGTCCTGCGTTTATTCTCTGATCATAACGCTGGCGGCAAATGCCGCAGGTATTTTCCTGTTCCGAAGAAAGGATATTAAGTAATATGCTTATGATTTTTGCGATTCTGTTTTTTGCGTCCTCAGCCTGTTTGCTGCTAAAGCTTGCATCCATATACCGGTCTGTCGATGAGATACGCACGCAGCTTGCAGAGCGAATAAAAACCGATACGAATGTAGGAATCGATATTACCTGTTCAGATAAAAAGATACGTAGTTTAGCTGCCGATTTAGACCGGCAGCTAAAACTGCTTAGACAAAAAGAAATCCAGTATACAAGGGGTGATCAGGAGCTGAAAACAGCAATTACCAATATATCCCATGACCTTCGGACACCTCTGACAGCCATTTATGGATACCTGAACCTGTTAAAAGGAGAGGAATTATCAACCGAGGCCGCACAGCATATTCAGTGTATTCAAAATCGGACAGACGCACTCAAAGCGCTGGCGGAAGAGCTGTTCCGGTATTCCGTGATCTTGTCGGTAGATCATTACGAAGAAACAGAAGAACTGTCCTTACATGCATTACTGGAAGAAAGCATCGCGGGATATTATGGTGCGATTTTAAACGCAGGCATCCGTCCTCAAATAATCCTTTGTGAACAGCCCGTAAAAAGAAAACTGAACCGGCAGGCTGTCAGCAGAATTTTTTCAAATATTATAAGCAATGCCATTAAGTACAGCGACGGAGACTTTCAGGTGAATTTGGATGCGGACGGAAACATCATTTTTGCGAATCAGGCGTCAAAATTAGATCCGGTCAGCGCCGCCCATTTAACAGATCGTTTTTATACAGTGGAAGACGGACACGCTTCCACCGGTTTAGGGCTTTCGATTGCACGTACACTGACGGAAAAGATGGGCGGCAGCATGAAAATAGAATATCAAGGCGGAAGCCTGTATGTAATTTTGGTTTTCACAAAATAGCAGATGAGGTAATAGTAAAATGGCAAAAATATTTATTCTGGAAGATGATGACAGTGTAAACAGAGGGATTGCTTTTTCACTGGAAAAATCAGGACATCAGGTCTGTTCATGCGATACGATGTACAAAGCGAGGGAACAGGCGCTGCGGTTCCAGCCGGACATTGTGATCTGCGACATTCAGCTGCCGGACGGCAGCGGACTTGATTTTATCAAATGGATCCGTCAGCGCCAGGATGTCTATATTATCTGCCTGACAGCGCTTAGCCAGGAGATGGAGCAGGTACTTGGCTATGAAGCAGGTGCGGATGATTATGTGACAAAACCGTTCAGCCTTTGGGTACTGCTGCTGAAAATAGACGCGTATCTGAAGCGAAGCGCCAAAGACGCAGATTCCGATATTTTGATTTCGGGCACGCTCTGTATCAGTCAAAAAAAGATGCAGCTTACGGTCGCGGGCAGGGAAGTGTCCTTGTCTAAAAATGAATGGAAGCTGCTCAGCCTGTTTTTAGACCATCCAAAACAAATACTTTCCAAACGCCAGATACTGGAACGTGTGTTTGACACGGAGGGCGGATTTGTAGACGAAAACACGCTGGCAGTGAATATACGCAGGCTGCGTGAAAAAGTCGAAACGCAGCCGGAAAAGCCAATGTATATTAAAAACATACGCGGGCTGGGCTATGTGTGGGATGTGGAGGTGAAAAGAGGAGCCGCGGAGCAAACTACAGCTCAATAATTGTCCATCTGCAGCTCTCTTTTGTGTAAATTAATTTTACAATGCTTGTTCTGCCATAAATGCTGATTCTGCATAAATGTTCGACAGTCTGAATGCCGCAGTACGTTTTTGTTTCTGCGGTCAGCAGTTCGATATCCCGTATGGTATACAGCTGCCCTTCATCATCCATAATTTTGATGATTTGCGGAATGCTTCTTCCGCTGCTTGTAAACCAGCATTCGCAGGCAATCTCACGCTGAATGCCATGCAATATGCCGTGTTCTTGTTTTTCGATTATTTCGCCAAGCCGAAATCCCATCTGTCCACCTTCTTAAAATGATTTTCGATCCGCGGTCCGCCGTTCTTTCGGTATACCGCCATTCATATGAGGAAGATTATCCTGACCTAAAAATGAAGCACGAAAAACAGCGTCGGATCCATATTTGTCACGAATGCGGTCAACTGCCTGGTCAAGTTTTTCCAATTTTTCATAATCTGTATGATCAAATAAAGAAAGCTGCCGATTCGCAGGATCTTTTGATACGTGTCCCGTATGCATGCCCATGTGCCGAATCGGCATGCCGTTCCAAAGCTCGTCAAACAGCCTGCAGGCACAGGTATGGATTTCTTTTGTAATGTTCGTAGGAGCCTTTAAAACACTTTGATGAGATACGAAACTGAAATCATAATAGCGGATGCTTACAGATACCAGCCGGATGCTGGCATGATCTTTACGCAGACGCCTTCCGACTGTTTCTGCCAAAGAAAGCAGCACCAATTTCGCTGTTGAAGCATCAACAACATCAAAAGATACGGTAGTTGAATTGCCATAACCTTTTAAATCAGGCATTACCGGTTCAACCAATGACAGGTCATGCCCGTTTGCAAAATTCCACAGAATCTCTCCGTGCTTTTTTAAAAGCGCCCGCAGCGTCTTAAGATCTGTGGCAGCCAGATCACCGATGGTGCGGATACCGGCAGACTTTAATTTTTTTTCAGAAGCGCTGCCTACAAGGAATAAATCCCGTATCGGCAGAGGCCACATTTTTTCCTGGATATCTTTAGAAAATAATGTGTGGACCCGATCCGGCTTTTCAAAATCACTCGCCATTTTTGCAAGCAGTTTTTTGTCAGAAATACCTACATTTACGGTAAAGCCCAAAGTGCGCCGGATTTCATCTTTGACAGCCGCAGCCGCAACAACAGGAGGCCCAAAAAGCAGCTGAGTCCCGGTCATATCCACAAAAGCCTCGTCAATGCTGTATGGCTCTACTTTGTCAGAATATTGCCGCAGGATATCCATAAATGCTTTCGAGTTTTTTTCATACAATTCGTAATCCGCAGGTACAATCATAAGCTCCGGGCACTTTCGCAAAGCTTCTGTAATCGGTTCTCCGGTTTGGATATGGTATTTTTTCGCAGGAATGGATTTGGCCAGAATAATCCCGCGGCGTTTGGATACGTCTCCGCCTACCGCGGAAGGGATCGTACGCAGGTCAAGCCTGCTTCCCAGGTGCTGCATCCGAAAGGCAGCTTCCCAGGATAAAAACGCACTGTTTACATCAATATGAAAAATAATCCGGTTTTGCATGGCAGATGCTCCTTTGGCTTTTTGCCGTAGTTACAGCATTTCCAGAAAGTATAAAAATTATGCAGCATTTTGCGCTAAAAAAAGCATTCGGATCTTTCAACCCGAATGCCAGAGCGCCGTTACTTCGCCATTTTCAATGTCATATTCGTTGTCAGCTTTGTCGCCCCTTTATATGGCCTGAACAGCATATAGATCATACCACCAAGGATTATGATGGCTGCAAGCAGACCAAGGGCATTCAAATTCCCTGTAAATGCCGAACCAATCTGATTTACCATCAGTGCCACCGCATAAGCTAATCCGCACTGGTAACCAATCGCAAACCACGTCCATTTCGCATTGTTCATCTCCCGCTTGATGGCGCCGATTGCCGCAAAGCAAGGCGCGCACAGAAGATTAAACACCAGGAAGGAATATCCCGCAACCATACTAAAGTTTGCACCAATCTCAGGCCATCCGCCGGGATAAAGGATACCCATCGTTCCGACGATATTCTCCTTCGCCACAAGACCCGTAATGGATGCCACTGCCGCCTGCCAGTTCCCCCAGCCGAGCGGTATGAAAATCCATGCAATCGCACTGCCGACCGCCGCAAGGAGTGACTGGCCCATTTCTTCCTCGCCAAGCATGCGGAAACCTTCCGCGGTAAATCCAAAGTAAGTCATAAACCAGATAACAATCGTGGAAAGCAGAATAATCGTGCCCGCCTTTTTTATAAAGGACCACCCTCGTTCCCACATGGAGCGCAGCAGATTGCCCACCGTAGGCATATGGTAAGCCGGAAGCTCCATGACGAAAGGAGCCGGGTCGCCGGAAAACATCTTCGTTTTCTTCAACATAATGCCAGAAATAATGATTGCCGCCATACCTACAAAATACGCGCTTGTTGCCACCCACGCAGAGCCGCCGAAGATTGCGCCCGCAACCATGGAGATGAACGGAACTTTCGCACCGCAAGGAATAAATGTTGTTGTCATAATCGTCATACGGCGGTCACGTTCATTCTCAATCGTCCTCGACGCCATAATGCCCGGAATGCCGCAGCCTGTACCGATCAACATCGGGATAAAGGACTTGCCGGACAAACCAAACTTGCGGAAAATACGATCCAGTACAAATGCGATACGGGCCATATAGCCGCACGCCTCCAGGAAAGCCAAAAGCAGGAACAGAACAAGCATCTGGGGTACAAAGCCGAGTACCGCGCCCACACCGGCTACGATACCATCATTGATCAGCCCCGCAAGCCAGTCTGCTACGCCCACAGCTTCCAGTGCGTTCCCAACAATCACCGGAATACCAGGAACCCATACGCCGTAAGCTGCCGGATCGGGCTCATCGCCATACGGTTTCATCACCGCAAGCGCACCTTCATAATCTGTTAGGGACGCCGTTTCCATCGTTACTTCCAATGTTTCATCATCCGCCACTTCATAAGGGAAGTCACCGGTAGGAGCCGTGCCGTTTTCTTCCACATAAGCATCGTAGCCATTCACAACAAGCGCTGCATCACCATATTCCTCAGAAGCCTCTCCATAAGCTGCGGAACCGATGCCAAACAGATGAAAACCATCGCCGAACAGTCCGTCATTTGCCCAGTCCGTAGCGTTTGCTCCTACCGTTACCATGGATATGTAATACACAAGGAACATGATCGCCGCAAAGATCGGAAGCCCAAGAAAACGGTTTGTCACAATCCTGTCAATTTTGTCCGAATTTGTCATCTTTCCCG
>CAOKJJ010000088.1 GCA_948468465.1 uncultured Eubacterium sp.
GTGAGTTTGAGGTCATCTTTCCCCCCCTATTTTCTTTGAGTTTCGCAATTACCTAATTTTATACATTCATTTATTTTACATTTTATGATCTCATCATAGCTATTTCTTTACACATAAATATGCGGCTCTAATACTGTGATTTTCCCCTGTTCCATAATCATCTGATTATCCACATAGATATCCGCCTGATACGCCACCAGGTCAAAATGCCCGACTGCATCCTGTTCGCCGCCCAAAGCAATATTTCTGCCAAATCCAAGATGGAACGTACCGTACGCCGATTCATCTTCTATATAACAGCATCCCCGGCAGCGTGCATACGTGTTCAGGCCTATGCCGAACTCGGACGCGGTAAACATCCTGGAATCCTCAAAGCAGCTGATGTAATCTTTTAACTTTCTGCCGCTGTTATTATCTTCGATCCGTGTAATCCTGCCGCCGTTTAAAGCAATCTCTACCGGACGGTCCACGCTGCCGATATATCCCATGGAACCGTCCAGTACGAACAATCCCTCTGTACGGTTTTCGACAATCGGCACATAGACTTCTACACTTGCAGACGACAAGCCTCTCCCATCCCTGCAGCATCCGTTGAAAAATCCTGCCCTGCGGCCTTTGACGCACAAATGCAGGTCGGTGCCAAGCCTGGTGTGAATGTCAATCCTGCTTGCCGACTGAAAATAATCCAGCATCGTCAATGCCATAATTTTGCTTTTTACCGGATCCGCCCTTAAAAAATCAAAGGAGAGCATTGACTTACCATTATTTGTGCTAAGCGGCAGGGAAAGGAAGCGTTTTCGATGCGAGACTGCACGTTTCACTGCTTTTGTCGTAATCAGGGAATATTCTGTCGCTCCAATGACCGCGTCATAGGCATCAAAAGCCGTTTCCCGCTCATTAAAATAAGCTCCCACATACATAGACAGCTCCTCTAACAGCAGCAAATCCACATCGTTTGTAATTTTTGCGGCAGCCTCCCTAAGCGCGTCCGTTTCTGCCCGATAGCGCCCGCTCGATACGATTAACAGACGTTCCCTGCCTCTTAGCCGTATCCAGTCACGAATAATAATTTCTGCGCCTTTTTGTATGTTCATCTTAGTTATTTCAGCATAATCATCATCACAATCTGAACAATGATCATGACAATAGCAATCGGCACCTGGTTCTTAATGACACCAAACTGTTTTTTCATATCCAGCAGAGCCACAGGTACGGTATTAAAGTTCGCAGCCATAGGTGTACATAACGTACCGCAAAAGCCGCAGGTTAACGCAAGCATCCCGATCACCACCGGATTGGCTCCGTATGCAAGCACAAACGGCCCGCCTATCCCGACCGTCATAACCGTAATCGCCGCAAATGCGTTGCCCATAATCATCGTAAAGAGCATCATACCCAATGCATACACAATAATCCCGGCGTTGACATTTCCGGCAGGAATAATACGCTCCACTAAAGAAGCCACCACATCTCCAACGCCAGCGGCCGTAAACACAGCTCCCAGACAGGCCAGCAGCATCGGCAGCATGGACAGCGGGCCAACCGTAGAAAGCATCCGCTCGGAATCATTCAATAATACAACCGGCGTATTCTTTTTATTAAAAATCATTAAAAATATCGCTGCCGCAAACACACCGATCGCAACACCATTTAACGCGCTAAGCCCGATCACATTCGTTGTCAGAGCCGCGCCTACCGCGAATACTCCAATACTGAGCGCCGGAATAAAAATCTTCATTCCAATTGCCTGAAACGCCGCCTGCGTATCCGCCTTCGAAGGCGCATCCGTCTTCCCTTTTTTTACTTTATGTAAAATAGCCGGAACACACATCACAAGCACAAGCACGCCGCTCAGCGCACTCGGCAGCCATCGTCCAAACGCAAGCAAAATGCCCAGCACAAACCAAAACACAAACGTACCGATACGGCTTGGATTTTCTTTATCTTTTAAATTTTTCACTGCTGTATAGACGACCATAAATCCGATAAA
Source organism: uncultured Eubacterium sp. (assembly GCA_948468465.1). The sequence goes on from CAOKJJ010000088.1 coordinate 1,991, forward strand.
CATGTAAATGATCTCCATCAGCTTATTGCTCATCGCTATTTCCGGGTCCATAAAAAAGCTCATCTTTTTTCCTCCAGACGTCAATAATATTTTTTCAATAAATACTTATCCTTCAAATAATAGAACACAATCGCAAGAACTGTAGCAATTATGCAGACCGGAATCTCTACCGCTGCCAGAGAACCAAGCTCTACCTCATAGCCAAGTCCCGCCAATGTATTCTGCACAAGAATCGCCCCGGAACCGCCGACAAACAGCACCTGTCCAAAAAACCAGGTTACATTTTCCATGCCCGCGGCCATTCCTTTTAACTCCTCCAGATGATTTTCATGTACCTTTTTCCCCTGTGCCGTTACCGCTCCTTCCGCCATCGGCATAATGACCGGACGTACAAAACCAGCCACGCCGCCAAATCCGACATTGAACGCCGCAAACACCGCGCGCATCACACCGTAAATGCCGATCACAAGCCCGGACGTGGCGCCCTTAAACTTCCCTATTAAAGCCGCGGCAGCTTCCCTAAGCCCGTTTCGCTCCAAAGTCCCGGTTACGAACATAATAATGATGAAAATAGCCATACTCCGGTTTGCCATAAAATTGCTGCCAAGCGTTTCCAAAAACACAACCGGACTAAGACCCCCAACGATCGCTGTAACAACAGCAGCCGCCACGATAATCAGAATCGAATCCAGTTTCAGCGCAAAACCAGCAATTACAATGACAATTCCTAACAGTTTCAAATATTCCATTTCCGCTCCACCTTTCTGTTTGCTTCTTTGTGCATTTTTATTAAATAACATACACAAAACCCTTATCATCAGGATATATCTGTATGTTAATAATGCCGGATTTAAATATCAGATACTATAATTGCACAATATTATATTGTGATTTTACACAAAACGATATTTAAATAATAATGTAAGATGGGCGAAATGTCAAGATTTTATCAAAGAAGCAATTTTTAAAAATGACTTTGGCATAATGCAGGCCATGCAGAACATTATTGCCGCAATATAACGCAAAAAAGCACTGCATACCCTTCTATGCAGCGCTTTTTTCATTTATTCCCCTGTTCCAGCCATTTGTTTCATCTCTCTTTTTATATTGTCTGTTAAAAAATCTGCCTGACCGTATAGACACCCGGCATTTTTTCAAGATAATAGACAACCTGGGCATTACTGCGGTCCTCCGGAAGTTTTAGGGAAATGACCGCATTGTATACTCCGCCGTCCTTTGGTTCATTTAAGATCACATTGCCGACCTTTAATCCAAACGTCTCAGCGGCGGAGCGGATTTCCTGAAGGTTTCCCACCTCATGGAACTCGACGTAAACGCGCATCCACATATCATTGTGCGTAAAATGATCGGAAATACCGCGAAATTTCGTCACTACGACATAAACCGCTCCCGTGGCAAGGATGCCGCCCACATAAAACCCGATCCCGATCGCGAGGCCAATACACGCGGCTGCCCACAAGCCTGCCGCTGTCGTCAGTCCCCTGATCTTTGTATGCCCTTCAATCACAATGCTGCCAGCACCCAAAAAACCAATCCCGCTGACGACCTGTGCGCCCAGTCTGGCCGGATCTCCGGTATGAAACTCTTCATACATATATTCTCCTGTCAGCATCACAAGCGCCGCGCTCATGCACACCAGCGAATAGGTGCGCATCCCAGCTGAACGGTTGGCCTTTCCCCGCTCAATGCCCAGGATTCCCCCACATAAAATAGAAAGGGAGAGCCGCAGGAAACCGGAAAAAATACGCATATTTTCTGCTTCACTGATCAGATTTAAAAACCACTGTCCCATGCGGACACCCCCCTTCTGTTTTTAATACTGCCTGTTTCACATGGACAGGCTGTTTCGATTCAAAAAGGTTAGTTCCTTGCCACCCGTCTTTCCAGCCGTTTCTGCTTGATCTTCTTAATCTTGTCCATGCCGCTGCCCTGGCCGAAATACAATGCGACCGAAGATAAGATCATTAAAACAACCGTATAGACAAAGCTCATCGCCCTGGCATCCACCGATGCGGATTCATCGGACGCCGCTTTAATTACAATGCCAAGCGGCTGTAACAGCGGATGATACAGAAATACAGACATATCATAATCCGACAGCAGTCCGTTAAAGTTTAGGATCACAACCGACATCACCATCGGAAAGATCACAGGAAGGATTACTTTACGCATCGTAGTAAACGCACCCGCGCCCATACACTTTGCCGCTTCCTCCAGGTCACCGTCCAGTGAGAAAAATGCCGCCTTGATCATCCGGTAGGAAAACGGCAGCTTAATCACCGTATAGCCTATTAATAAGATCACGGTCGTTCCTACAAGCACTTTGTTAAAGATCAGCGGATTTTTATCGCCATAAGCTACGGTAAGCCCTAACGCAATCAGTGTGCTCGGCAATAGCCAGGGAATCAGCACACCATATTCAAACAGCACATTCAGTTTGTTTTTAGACTTCTGCACAAACCGGACACAGATCACCGAAATTGCCGCCGCAAATACCGCAGCCAAAAGGGAATATACGATACTTACGATATATGGCTCGATCGCTTCCATCGAAGTAAACAGCTTCTTGTAGTTTTCCAGTGTAAAGGAAGATACAGTCAGCTCTCCGGTCTTGATCGTTAACGAATCACAGAAAGAATAGAGCACTACCAGCACGATCGGCACCGTATAGATCGCAAACATCACATAAGCTACGACATGCGCCAGCATATTCAGCGCCGGGTTTTGGATTTTTTGCTTCGTCAGCTTTGCCTTTGTCTTAGATACCGAAATATAGTTGCCGCCCTTTTCGATTTTACTGAAAACAGACAGCAGAATGATCGTCGCCACACCGAGGATAATCGCCAGAAACGCCGCTACCTCCCTCGAATACGTAGATCTGGAAAACGTAATGATCATCGGATTAATCGTCTGAAAATTCTCCCCGCCGATAATGACCGGAGCCGCCATAGCGCCAAGTCCGGTTAAAAACGTCAGGATCGTAATCGCAAAAAACGTAGGCTTTAATACTGGCATAACAATCTGAAATAAAATCGCCCCGCCCGAAGAACCCATATTCTTTGCCGCCTCGATCGTATGATAATCCAGGCTGTGGATCGCGTTTTTCAAAAACATCATATGATTTTGCGTACAGGCAAACGTCATAACAAACACGACAGCGCCATAACCTACAAACCAGGACGGATTCATGTTCGGGAATACCTGCAGCAGAAGCCTGGTCAAAAGCCCTTTTTCCCCGTACACGTATTTATATCCGGATACAAGTACAACGCCGCCATAAACGAGCGAGCTCATATAGGCCAGCTTTAAAAACCTGGCGCCTTTGATCTCCCAGTATTCGGTAAACAGCACGCACAGCGTTCCTACAACATTGACCGTGACCACAAGCGTAACCGCGAGAACAAAGCTGTTCCAAAGGCTCTGCATCGCACGCCTGGAGGAAAACACCTTGCCAAATACCTCCGTAGACACCTTCCCGTCATGATAAAATACATTTCCTAATAAGTATACCGCAGGATATACGATAAACGCAAGGATCATCCATGCAATGATTACTTTTAAGATGATGCCAGGTATGTTCATTTTTTGTTTTTCCTTCATAACCATCCCTCCTTGCCGTTTTTAAAACTGCATAATATCTTTCGGATGCAGGTAAATCCGGATCTGCTGTCCCTGCCTAAAGGATGCCTCCGCATCATTCAGCTGAATCACCCGCAGTACCTCTTTACCGACCTTGACACGGTATTTTGTGATCAGGCCGTTGTAGTCATAATCCATGATCTCTCCTTTTAGCGCAACCCTGCCTTCCCCTGGAGCAAAATGGATCAGTTCCAACCGGATATACGCATGTTTTGCCGCATCCAGCCTGCCGCCTGCCTGCTTGTTGATCTCTTCGATCACTTCTTTGCCCAGCTTATTAATATCACCGATAAAATCACAGACAAATTCGGAACCGGAACGGTTATAGATCTCCTGCGGCGTCCCGACCTGCTCTACATAGCCATTGTTAAATACAGCGATCTTGTCCGATAACATCAGTGCCTCTTCCTGGTCATGCGTGACATACAACGTTGTAATCCCCAGATTCTTCTGCAGCTTCTTTAACTCTCCGCGCAGGCCGATACGCAGCTTTGCATCCAGATTGGAAAGCGGTTCGTCAAGACAGAGGATCTTTGGCTCTAATACAATCGCCCTGGCAAGCGCGACCCTCTGCTGCTGGCCGCCAGACAGCTCCGAGACATTCCGTGTAAGCTGCGAATCCTTGATCTCAATAACCTTTGCTACGTTTTTTACCTTCTGGTCAATCTCGCTTTTCGACATCTTTTTTACCTTTAGCCCAAAGGCAAGATTTTCATATACCGTCATCGTCGGGAAGAGCGCGTAACTTTGAAATACCATACCAATGCCCCTTTTTTCTACAGGCACCTCCAATATATTTTTCCCATCTACCAGTATCTCACCGCCGCTCGGATTTAAAAAACCAACAAGCGCACGCAGAGTCGTCGTCTTTCCGCATCCTGATGGCCCTAAAAACGTGAAAAATTCTCCGTCTGCGATCGTCAGGTTCAGATTTTCAATGGCTGTAAAATCACCATACTTGATTTCTATATTTTTAAAATTAATCATATGTGCTACCTCGTATTTTTTATCCAAGGCTGCTGCTTACATAAATTCCAGCTCTACCTTTTCTACCCACTGATCCAGGTTTTGTGCTACAAATTCCCAGTCAATGTCCTGCTGATGCACTTTCCCGACAAACTCCTTTACCGAATCCGCAGCTTTCTCAAACGCTGCCTTCTGGCAAGGCACAGTGCCAAACTTCTCCATCCACGCTGTCTGCGCTTCGGCGGAACCGAACCAGTTTGCAAATTCAACCGCGCGGTCCTTGTTGTCACCGCCCTTTAAAATCGCGATCTGTTCTGTAACATATGGAACGCCGATTTCCGGAGACATGATCTCAAATTTGTACTCTCTTTGTTCTTCGTTCTGCAAAACACCGCTTCCCCACATCTCACAAATCGGATGACTGCCGTCGATGACCGCTCCTACATAGTCCTCGCCTTCCGCTTCCATATGGCCGTTCTGCACCCAGTTTTTCACAAACTCCCATCCTTCTTCAGAGATGCCGGCTTCACCGTCCGGATCCTGATAACGTACTAAAAGGCTTGCTAATATAGTCTTTCCAGTACCGCCGCCAAAATTCAGGATCGTATACTTATCCTTCCATTTTTCATCGGTAAGGTCTGTATAATCCGCAGGATACTCGTCCAGATCTGCGTTCATAATATTAACAAGCGGCTGGATGACAAGCGGATAATAATAACCGTCCGCATCGCCCAGTGACAGATCCACTTCATCCTTCCACGCTGGCTCCCACGGTTCCAATGTGTCCTCTGCTTTCAATTTTTCATATTCCACGTTATTTAATCCAAACACAAGATCCGCCTGCACATTGTTTTTCTCTGACACGATCCGGTTGCCAAGGTCGCCGCCCTGGATCTGTACGACCTCCACATCAAACCCATTTTCTTTTGCATAGTCCTTCAGCCATGCATCCCTGCCATCGGAACCGGAATTTGTATAGATGACAAGGGATGTGCCGCTGTCCTCTCCCTGCTGTGACTTCTCATTGTCCGTATTGTCTGTGTTGTCCGTATTGCTGTTGCCTGCGCCCCCATCTTTGCCTCCGCACGCGGATAACGTGACCATCATCACTACTGCAAGTCCTAATGCCAATATTTTCTTTCCTTTCATATACTTTCCTCCTCGTTTTCCTTTCTTTATTGTTGTTCCTTCTTTATTATTGTTCCTTCTTTATTATTGTTCCTTCTTTATTGTTGTTCCTTCTTCACATTTTCATCCACATAATTTCTCAAAAGCGCGGGCCAGTCGGTCTGCAGTATCTTATAGCCGAGATCAATCAGCCTGCCCCAGCTTTTTTCAAAGCCTTCTCCAATCGCCAGATTGTCGTCGAGCCCGCCGGACAACACAATCTCATCGTTCAGCCTGATCACGTTAACCCACGGCAAAATTCCTTCGCTAAGCATCTCCTTTAAAAACGCCGTCTCTGTAAACTGCCCGTTCAAATCTGAAAAAATCAGCTCCGCAGCTGCCACATTGACATCGTATTTTTTAACCGTCTCCCATTCCTCCATTGTTTTTACGATCGGCATATACATCAATCCTGTCCCGCTTTTTTCAAGCTCTGACAGCAGCCGTTCATGCACGCCTGATTTTAACAGGATCTGCGTATCCATCTCCTTTGCCTTTAAATACGGAATGATCTTTTCCCAGTAAAACCAGGAGCGGTCAATATTAATAAAGCACTTCCCACGAAACCGTTCCAGCACGGTGTCTAACCGTTCCACCCTCTGCCCTACATATTCCTGGAGAGAATTTAACGTCTTTTTGGATTCCACCTCCGCCGCTGTCATTTCACGGATATCGCGTTTGATGCCAAGCTCCACGGGCTCCTCCCCGTTATGGAACGCGAAAAAGATCCCATCAATCGTCATCGACACGTCCACCTCAATCATATCGGCGCCATGTAAAAGTGCATTTTGGTACGATAAAATCGTATTCTGCACGATACTCCCGCCACATGTTCCCCTATGAGCCGCTATAAGCACCTTTTTTCTGCGGACAGCTTCTTGCAGCTCTTTGTTTTTGCTGTACATTCTTCTCCTCTCTTTCTTTTGTTTTATTTTTGATGCACCTTAAGCATAACGTATATTTTGGAACGTGTCAATTATAATCTGCGTTTTTTTTAAAATTTTGTTTAAAATAGTTAAATATTATAATTTAATTTTGTGCATAATTACTATTTATTTTCTCTTATTTAAAATGGAACGTTCCATATACAGTTGCATTTTCATGAATTTTCATGAATACAAAAAAAACGGAGCTGCCGCACCAAGCAAAACACACTTTGCTCGGTGCAACAGCTCCGTTTTTATGAAATTGACAGAACACACAGATTATCAATTAAACATATCATCGCAAATTTTTTGCGCATCCTTAAGCGCCGACTCCACCTCCGCAGCCTCAAAAATCACATTCATAAACGCCGACCCGATAATATCTTCAAACGCAAATTCGTCAAACCTGTCATTGACCGCTTCCCTGTTTCTGCGCTTTCCTTTTTCAAGCATATTTCCAATATCCTCAATCCAGGGATACAACTCCAACACCTCCGCATTTTTTATCATATTCCGGTTTGGGATAAATCCGCCTAAATAAGTGACCATCTCTGCGATCTCGTCTGCATACAGCCATTCAAAAAACTTGCCGCATTCGGCTGTTTTGGGCGAGTTTCTTGCAATACCGATGCTCCCGCCGCCTAATAGCGGCTGCCCTCCAGGCACCTGTGAAAAAATAATTTTGCCCGCCGCTTTCGCGTTTACCGAATGCACCATATCCGAGGCATAATTGGAAAAAGTAATATTCATCGCCGTCATGCCGTCAGAAAACATATTTGCTGTCTCCCGCCACCATAAATGCGTATCATTAGTCGCGTATTTGCACGATTCCAGACAGGTGCAAAACGCCTCCTTCATTTCTTCGGAACAGACACGCACTTTACCATAGCGGTCAAACACACTCGTATTTTTTTCATAATAGCGGAGCATGACTTCACAGGCCGCTACAAACGATCTCCCATACGTTAACGTATGTCCATATACGGTCGGCGACCGGCGGTTGTATTTCTGCGTAAAAAAACTTGCCACCTGATTGTATTCCGCAAATGTTTTGGGCACTTCCAGCTTCCTTTTGTTTGTTTCATAAAACTCACGCTTGATCAGCTCATTTTCAAACAAGTCTTTTCGGCAGAACAACATCTGTACACAGGCATCCAATGGAATCGCATACGGTACCCCGTGAATAACCGAATACTCTTTCGAAATGCCAGGGATCAGTTTCTGCACAACATTGCGCATCGGCTGGCTGTCCATATCCAGCTGCTGGTAAATACGTTCACCATCCTTTTCCATCCAGGCCATATCAATACGCACAAGGTCAAAAACCGTTTCCTGCCCCGCCTGCATCTTCGATACCATTCTACGCAGCTCGTCATAAGGCACCTCAATGACCTTGACGTCAATGCCGGACTGCTTTTTAAACAGCGGCAGCAGCCTTCGAATCGCTTTGCTTGTAGCGTTTTTGACCGATAACAGACGCAAGGTTTCTTCTTTTTTTACCAGATAACGCGGACGGCTGCGAAAGCTCCCTGCTTCTACTATTTTTTCCTCTTTTTTTTCTAAAAGAGCCTCAGCGATCCGGTGTCCCATCAGCTTATAGTTCATCTCATAGCGATTCTCGTCCACGAGTCCAAATTCTTTGTTTACAACCGCATAAACAACCGGCAGCCTGACATCCGGATTATAACGGTTTGCCATATGCAAGCTGTCAACGTCTTCGTCTGACCTGGCAATTACCGCGTCAAACGAATCCGCTGCATACAGCACGTCAAACGCCCTGTTAAATTTCATAGAATCCGGAGCTGCGAAAACCTCAAAATAACAGCCTTCGCTCTCAAATACCTCCGATACCGCTTCCACAAACCTTTTATCGTCTGTATAACTAACATCCTCGCATAATACCGCGATATTTTTATTGCCATCCCGCACGCATTTCTCCGCGATCTCCCGGCCTGCCCTCTCATAGTCAAACGACGCAAAAACAGAATGACTCGGAAACCCTTTCACATATCTGTCCAGCATAATAATCCGTGTCCCTTCCGGTACGGACGCCTTATTTTTCAGCAGCGAACTTACAAGGATTACCGCTGTCGGATTGCGGGAAAGCGCTTTGGCTAACAGCCTTTGCTCCACATACTCAAGCCCGTTCGTACACAAAAGCTCCAGCGTGATTTCCTGCGGCCCAAGCTCCTGCTCAATGCCCGCATACAGCTCGCTGTATTTCGTCATATCTATTCTTGGCACAATGACACAAATGTGCCTGGATGTGCCGCTCCTTAGCTGGCTCGCCTGCGAATTGATCTGATATCCAAGCTCCTTTGCCGCCTGCTCGACAAGCTTGATTTTTTCCGCACTGACATTCCCTCTGTGGTTCAGCACATTGGACACCGTCCCATGGGATACCCCTGCGTGCTTTGCGATATCCTTAATCGTCGGCATAAGCAGTCTCTGGATCCGGTAAGATCATTGCAGGTTTGATCTTATCTCGTTTATTTTTATCCATATTGTTTGTTCCTTTTCACTACATAGGCAAATCCTTGTTTTCTCCATTGCAAAAAACAATATACCGTTAACATTATAATATGAAATACTTATTTTTTCAATTATTAACGTCACTTTACAAACATTTTTCAGCAGGCATCGCAGGGAACCCCCGGAATGCCTTTTAACGAAACCGCATCCACTTTATAAATTTTTTAGAATTCCCGCACCCCTGTAAAAATCAGCATTTCAGCAAAATTGTTAGCACTCATTCGAAAAGAGTGCTGATTTTCTATTGACTTTTTTCCTTTCTAGTATTACTATTTCCCATAGAACAAAACGTAAACAATTTACATTCTAATAAAAATTAAGAAAAGGAGTTCATTTTCATGGAAAACAAACACGGAAATCTTTCAATTAACAGCGAAAACATCTTCCCTATCATTAAAAAATGGCTGTACTCAGATCACGATATTTTCTACCGTGAGTTAATCTCGAACGGCTGCGATGCCATTACAAAGTTAAAAAAGCTTGATATGATGGGAGAATATTCCCTACCGGACAATTACAAGCCGCAGATTCAGGTCACTGTCAATCCGGATGAAAAGACGTTAACCGTTACAGATAACGGCCTTGGCATGACTGCTGACGAGGTGGAGGAATATATTAACCAGATCGCTTTTTCCGGCGCTGCTGACTTTTTGGAAAAATACAAAGACAAAGCGAATGAAGACCAGATTATCGGGCACTTTGGCCTTGGTTTTTATTCTGCTTTTATGGTAGCCGATCAGGTAACGATCGACACGCTTTCTTATCAGGAAGGTGCAAGTCCGGTACACTGGTCCTGCGACGGCGGTACGGAATTTGACATGAAAGAAGGCACAAAGGACAGTGTCGGCACGACAATGACACTCTATTTAAATGAAGACTGCCTGGAATTTGCCAATGAATACCGTGCAAGAGAAGTCATTGAAAAGTACTGCTCTTTTATGCCGATTCCTATCTATTTAAATAAGGCAAACGCAGAACCGGAATATGAAACGATTGACCCGGCAGACAAGCGGGAAGACGATACTGTGATCGAAACAGTCATCGAAGAAGCGAAAACAGAAGAAAAAGAAAATGAAAACGGCGAAAAAGAAATCGTAGAAGTATCGCCGCGTACGGAAAAATTAAAAATCGTAAAACGCCCGGTTCCTTTAAATGATACAAACCCGCTCTGGGCTAAGACGCCGAAGGACTGCACCGACGAAGAGTACAAAGAGTTTTACCGCAAGGTATTCCATGATTATAAAGAGCCGTTATTCTGGATTCATCTGAATATGGATTATCCGTTTAATTTAAAGGGCATTTTATACTTCCCGAAGATCAATACCGAATACGACTCAATCGAAGGTACGATTAAGCTGTATAACAACCAGGTATTTATCGCGGACAACATCAAGGAAGTCATCCCTGAATTTTTGATGCTGTTAAAAGGCGTGATTGACTGTCCGGATCTTCCGCTTAACGTATCCAGAAGCGCCCTGCAAAATGACGGCTTCGTAAAGAAGATTTCTGAATATATTACGAAAAAAGTCGCGGACAAGCTCACAGGCATGTGCAAAACGGAAAAAGAAAGCTATGAAAAATATTGGGACGACATCAGTCCGTTTATCAAATACGGCTGCTTAAGAGACGACAAATTCTGCGATAAGATGAACGACTACATTTTATTCAAGAATCTGGATCATAAGTACCTGACACTGCCGGAATGCTTAAAGGCAGATGAAGAAGAAACACAGGAGGAGGCATCGGCAAAAACAGCAGAGGATACCGCAGCAGCGGAAAATACGGTAGAAGTGGAAAACGCTGACGGAACGTCCGCAACAGGCGGTGACGATGCAGAACCTCAAGAAGATGAAGAAGAAAAAGATACACGCAAAATTGTGTACTATGTCACAGACGAACAGCAGCAGAGCCAGTATATCAATATGTTTAAGGAACAGGGCATGGATGCCGTTATCTTAGACCACAATATTGACTCCTCTTTCATCACGCAGTTAGAGCGCCGCAATGAAAAGTTCAAGTTTATGCGCATTGACGCCGACGTAACGGAATCTTTAAAAGAAGAAGCCTCCGAAGATCAGATCGAAGCCTTAAAAGAAGAAACGGATGCTTTAACGGAAACGTTCCGCAAAGCGCTTGGCAACGATAAACTGACCGTAAAAGTAGAAAAGCTGAAAAATGAAAACGTCTCTTCCATTATTACATTATCCGAAGAAGGCAGACGCATGCAGGAAATGATGAAAATGTATGCCATGGGAGGCATGGGAGGCATGGACGCTTCAATGTTCGGCGGTGATGTTTCACTTACCCTGAACGCCAACAATGCACTTGTGAAATATATTTTCGAAAACAAAGATTCTGAGCATGTACCGACCTTCTGCCAGCAGCTGTATGATCTTGCCATGATCAGCAACCAGCCGCTTGCACCGGAAGCAATGACAAAATTTATTGCAAGAAGCAATGAAATTATGATGCTGCTTGCAAAATAAAAATATAGCAGAATTATTTTCTAACGTACAATGTTTGGTCGCTGAGAAATTAAAAACGCCGGGAAACCGCATAGACACTCTGTTTTTGCACTTCCCCGGCGTTCTCTTTATTCTCTGTTATTATGTCTGCCAAAGTTACTCTTGGTATGATCCAATCATCTATCATAACACCTGGGAGGAATTGCGTAATATGATACTTCCATCTGAACTTTTGACATTAATTGAGCGGGGAGAAAGCCATACTGTAGAATTCAAAAAATCTACAATTGACATTACAAAAGACGTATATGAAACCGTCTGTTCCTTTTCCAACCGCGATGGCGGTCACATTTTCCTCGGTGTAAAGGACAAATGGCTTTGGATCGTTAAGTCTTTCCGCCTTTGAGCCGTTTCCGAAAAATCCACCAATATCAAAAGTATTTCGTGAAATTGGTCTTGCGGATGAACTTGGATCTGGAATGAGAAATACTTATAAATATACAAAGTTGTACTCTGGTGCAGAACCGAAATTTATAGAAGGCGATGTCTTCCACACAATCATTCCATTGAAGGACGCTGCTACCGCAACTGTTGGACCAGCCAGCACAAGGAATACGGAAGTTACTACGCAAGTTAGTACGCAGGTTAATACGGAAGTTACCATGCAAGTTAAATTATCTGCGGACAAACTTGCAGCTCTGACAGAGTTTTGCTCTGTGCCCAGAAGCCGCAAAGAAATGCAGGCATTCTGCAGCATAAAGACAGCGGAATATTTTAGGAAACACATTATTAAGCCCATGCTTCAAAGCAACATCATTAAGCAGACAATTCCCAATAAACCAAACAGCAGAAATCAGAAGTATGTGAAAGTGTGAATTTACTGCACGCCACAAAAACAGTCCAGACGGTCAAAGTCCAGACTGTTTTTTACTTTTCAGCAGCGCCTCTTCAAACGGCATATTGCCGCCCTGCGGCTGTTTCGACAAATATTCTGTATACATCTTCCGATTTTCCATCCGCACCTCTTCTTCCAGTTCCAACGCTGACACAAGCCGGCATCCCTGTCCGCGGATAATGATTTGCTCCAGTCCGTCGGAAGTAGCGACTGTCACATCATATTTTCGTCCGTTTTCATGGGCAAACCGTTCGATATACTGATCCGCTGTTTCTGCTTCTTTTGTAAATACGACATGGATATTATGATAGTCATAATACTCTGTCTGGTGCCCTTCTACCCGATAAGCGTCGAATACAACGATCAGGCAGTATTTTTTTACCGCCTGGTAATTGCACATAATGTCGAGCAGGCGCCCTCTTGCTCCGTCTATATTGTCTTTGGCAAGCTCGCTTAATTCCTTCCATGCAAAGATGATATTATATCCATCTACAAGAAAATACTGCGTCCGGCCGGTTACTCTGCGGTCTTTTTGCGCCGGATGATCATATACGATCTTTTTTGGCTGCTTTTGCTCTTTTTTATATTTTGATTTTATCTGATCTTTGTTTCGTTTATTCGCCTGATACGTATCCGCTATAATCTTGTCCACTTCATCTGTGCCGATGCTTTCCGAGCGGACAGACGGGGCGTGTTTTTTTAATTTTTCCGCCTCCTGCATCAGGCGGATTTCTTCTAACCGGCCTGCATCTGATTCTGTCACTGCAAGCGCGCTTTCCAGATGCATATAGTCTTTTACTTCATACCATTCCACAGCAAATCCGGCGCCATGCGCGCAGAAAACAGAGGACGATGGATTTGCCAGATCACTCAGCGGATCATACTGCAGCCGATTCAGCACTTCTTCCGTATTATGGCACGGTGCATAGCCTTTCAGTGTACACATCAGCCTCCCAAGTCCCCTTGTATATTCGGTTACTTCTTTTTGATAGCCGCTCATTGTGACTACCGGTGCACTTCCGGTTAACACTGCCCTGCCGTTTTCCACTTGAGGCAGTCCCGGCTGGCCATGCATCGTCTCAATATCCGTCATTGCCCTGCCGACCATCTGCTCCGGCAATTCTAAAATAAAGTCATAATATGGCTCCAGCAGCACCGACTGCGCCTGCATCAGTCCCTGCCGCACCGCGCGGTATGTCGCCTGCCTGAAATCTCCGCCTTCTGTATGCTTTAAATGCGCCCGCCCGGTCAAAAGCGTGATTTTTATGTCTGTCAATGCCGAACCGGTCAGCACGCCTTTGTGCTCGCGTTCGTTTAAGTGCGTCAGCACAAGCCGCTGCCAGTTTTTACTCAAAACATCTTCGCTGCATACCGTATCAAACTGCATGCCGCTGCCCGCCTCTCCCGGTTCCAGCAGCAGATGCACTTCCGCGTAATGGCGCAGCGGTTCAAAATGCCCGACGCCTTCCACCCGGTCTGCAATGGTCTCTTTGTACACAATGTTTCCAGGCCCGAACTCTACCGGCACACCAAACCGTTCCTTGATCATGCTCGTCAGTATTTCCAACTGTATCTCCCCCATCAGCTGTGCCTGGATTTCCTGCAGCTGTTCATGAAAAATAATATGAAGCTGCGGCTCTTCTTCTTCTAACTGGCGCAGCTTCGGCAGCATCAAAGCCGCGTCACAGCCGTCCGGCAGCAGAATCTGATACGTCAGTACGGGTGCAAGAAACGGCAGCATCGAATCCGCTTCTGCGCCAAGGCCTTCCCCTGGCTTTGTCTGCGTCAGACCTGTTACCGCACAGACAGTACCCGCATACACTTCTCCCGCTGCCTGAAAACCGGCTCCGGAATAAACGCGGATCTGGCTGACCTTTTCCTCCCAGCTGCCATCCTTTGCAGACAGCACGGTACGTACTTTAAGCGAGCCTCCTGTTATTTTTAAATAAGTAAGCCGGTTTCCTTTTTCATCCCGTGCGATTTTAAACACTTTTGCGGCAAACTGCCTGGAATATCGCGGTTCTTTTGTATAGTTACAAAATCCATCCAAAAACTGCTCTACTCCGGTCAGACGCAGCGCGGAACCGAAAAAGCATGGAAATATTTCCCGCCGCAGGATCATATTCCGTATACAGTCTGCTGTAATGCTACCCTGATTAAGAAACTGCTCCATAGCCTCTTCCCCGCACATCGCAACCGCGTCAAAAAAAGCTTCCTGGTCCGGCCCGGAAAAATCCACACAGCCGTCATCCAGCTGTTTTTGCAGCTGTGCAAGCAGCGCAGGCTTATGTACCTGTTCCAGTTCATCCTGCGGAATCTGATCGGTTTTATTGATAAAAATAAAAACAGGAATCTGATACTGTTTTAACAGTCTCCAAAGCGTCTGCGTATGTCCCTGCACGCCGTCCGGCATACTGATGATCAAAACCGCATAATCCAGCACCTGCAGCGTACGTTCCATTTCGGCGGAAAAGTCCACATGCCCCGGCGTATCTAACAACGTAAATTCCATGTTTTTCCAGCTGCATACCGCCTGTTTGGAAAAAATGGTAATTCCTCTGGCACGCTCCAGCTCGTACGTGTCTAAAAATGTATCCTGGTTATCTACCCGCCCCATTTTACGGATGCTGCCGCTGACATACAGCATCGCTTCTGATAATGTCGTCTTGCCTGCGTCCACATGGGCAAGCAGGCCGGTGCATATATGCTTTTTCGGCTTATTGTCTGACATACCGTCCATAGAAAATGCCCCTTTCCTTTATCCTTTTAACGTTCTGCACCGATTCAGACATGCAAAAATCTCCTGTGGCCGTACAGCCGCAAGATTACAGGGCAGATACCGTCCATCGCAAACCGCACCGATTCCTTTTTCTTCTGTCAGCTTTTCCAACGTCTTAGCAATTTCTCCCAGTTCTTTCTTTCCATCAAACAAATGCTGTTTTGCATATTTTACCATATATCCAAGCGCCATCGTCTGCTCGCTGTCCACCAGCTGTTCCACATAACGCAGCTCAACCGTATCCCGGTCAATGGATACCGCGTCTTTTCCCATGCCCTTTACTTTCATCCGGTCATTCGCCGCGGCTTTTTTACCGCCCGCAAATACTCTGTGAAACGACGGCCGTTCACTGGCTTTCGCCGCCGGCTTGTCTTTCGTCATATCAGAAAAACGTTCGGCCTCCTCTTTTGCCAGCTTTGTAATATCCATAGGCGCATACTGCATCATTTGTATCACATGGTCGGCCTTGTAAAAATAAGACCCGCAGCTTCCTGCGACAAGTATCGTAGAGATTCCATAAGTATGATACAGCTCCTCCACCCGGTCTATAAACGGCGTAATCGGCTCCATATTCGGATGTACGACTCTGGACATCAGCTCGTCCCGAATCATAAAATTCGTCGCGCTCGTATCCTCATCGATCAACAGCAGCTTCGTTCCCGCTTCCATCGCTTCGATCACATTCGCTGCCTGCGACGTACTGCCGCTGGCGTCCTCTGTCGCAAACGACTTGGTATCCTTGCCGTTTGGCAGGCCGTTAATGAACATGGAAATGTCTGTTTTTTGGATGCTTCTGCCATCCTCCGCCCGGATTTTTACAGCGGTATCATCGGTAATCACATATTCCCTGCCATCTGAGGCAATATGGTTATAGACTCCGCGTTCGAGCGCCTTTAACAATGTGGATTTTCCATGATAACCGCCGCCTACAATCAGCGTAATGCCCTGCGGGATGCCCATGCCCTTAATCCGTCCTGCGTTTGGCAGTTCCAATTCGACCGCCATAGAAGCCGGTGCCTGAAACGGGACAGCCTGTCTCATCGGACGGTCAGATACGCCGGATTCCCGCGGCAAAATGGAGCCATCCGCAATAAACGCAGCCAGATTTTTTTCTTTTAACTGTCCGCGGATAAAATGCTGATCTTCGGCAAGCTCCTTCACCTGTTTTAAGTGCTTTTGATCGGCATTCGCATAAAATAAACTATTCCTCACGCAGACCGGCAGAAACTCAAACAGCATCCGCGTCAGCTCTCCGGCCTGAATCGTACGGCCGTTGGCAGGAAATCCGATTTCCATTCTGAAAATCAGGCTTCCATCCTTTGGTGAGATCTCACACGCACTGCGCTCCAATATTTCCTGCCCCGGCCTGCTTACAGAAATCAGGCCGCTCTTCCCGGAGCCTTTGGCCTTATGAGAAAATGATTCTGCTTCTTTTGCGAATCGGCGTATTAACGCATCCGCGAGTGCGGTCCTTGTGTGCTTTTTTTGAAACATATCTGATGGAAAGCCGGCTTTTTTGCCGTCTATATGGACGCTGACTTTAGAAGGGGACGCGAACGGATCTCCCTGTACGTGGTCGATGCTAAGTACATAACTGCCGAACTGGTAAGCACCTGCGGTATCTTTGTATGCCGGATAGCCTTTATGGTCAATCCGGCGCAGGATTTCTTGTAAATCTTCTGCACGTTTCATATTTTTTATCCCTTTCCGAATCTGTAACTTTTCTATTCTATAACTATTCTAATCTGGATGTGCCAGAAAAAACACACTTTTGATATTTTGTTGCGTTTTTTTGGTGGCTATCCGGACGCTGGATGAGGGACGGGGCCTGGATTTCGGCTCCTACTCCAGAATGTTAAGAATCCCTAAGTATTCTG